>JACCRA010000091.1 GCA_013813825.1 Pyrinomonadaceae bacterium
ATCAATTACTTGCGAATGCAGCCGCGCCTCTTCACGTTGGCGAACATCGGCAATCGAGACGTGCGGTTAAACTTAGTGCCGGTGGATTTCGTTGTCGCGGCGCTGACGGCACTGGCCGGGGACGAGCAGTCCGTCGGTGCGACCGTGCAACTAGCCGATCCCAACCCGTTGACGACTTATGAATTGTTCGAGTTAATTTCGCGTTCGCTCGCCGGGCGCGGCTCCTTGCTTAAACTCCCGCGCCCGCTTGTGTGGAAGACGCTCAATCTGTCCGTCTCGGAAAAACTATCAGGCTTGCCGCGCGTCGGCGTTCCTTACTTCTTCATTGATCAGACTTATGACACCACCCGCGCGCAGCAACTGCTCGCGCCCCACGGCGTCCGCTGCCCGCTTTTTTCTTCCTATGTGGACACGCTCATTGATTTCGTTGCAGAGCATCCTTCTTTGTAATGCGAGCCAGCGCAAGGAACGCCGGTTGATCAGCAGTAAGTTTGGAATTATTCTGAGTTCACGCCGACAATTATGAAAGCAGTGACAAATTAAAGACTGGTTTCTGCCCGTCGCTCGCTAGTGAGGTTAAAATTATGCCAATGACAACGGGGACTCCGAGGCCGTCCTTCGAGGGCGCGACAGCGTGGTTCAACGCGACGGGCGCGGCAGCCGCAGCTCAGGCTGAAGGACATCCAACGCTGGTGCATTTCTGGTCGATCAGTTGCGACCTCTGCAAAAAGACTTTGCCTCGCGTGCAAAAGTTTCGCGACGAGCGCGCTGGCGAGGGGTTGCGTGTCGTCGCCATCCACCTGCCGCGCGGGGAAGCGGACACGGACGCCGAAGCGGTGCGCGAAGCCGTCGCCATGCACAAGATCACGGAGCCGTGCGCGATGGACAACGAACACAAACTGCGCGCCGCCTTCCAACACAAGCAGGGCGAGGTGCCCGCCTATTATTTATTCGACCGCGCAGGCAAACTTCGTAGCTACGCGGCTGGCGCGCAGAGCTTGGACATGCTTGAGTCCGCCATTGAGCGCGTGCTGACGACGGAGGACAGCAAGGCTTCGGCAGGGGCAGTAGAAACGTCTCAAAACAGCCCTTGAAGTTGTCCCGCGAGCAAGCTCAACAGCCACCATGCGATGGTGATTGAGCCGACGAGCAACGCCAGCAGGACGAGCATGATGAGGCCGACGAAGAGCCAGTCGCTCAAGCGTCCGCGGCGAGCTTCCGTGGCTGAGACGGTGGCGCGGCTTCGCAGCAGTTCGATGTTTTTCTGGTTCGACTTCCACGCGGCGTCGAAGAGATCCCCGACGAACGGCACCGAACCAGCCACGTAGTCGAGCGCGACGTTCCAGCCCATGCGGAGCAGCGTCGCTTTCGAGACGCGGTAACGGACGCCGGCGGCGAGGACGTAGAAAGAGACGGCGGTGGTCAGCGTATCGCCGAGGCCGGGGACCAGTCCGACGATGGCATCGAGGCCGAAGCGCCAACTTGTGCCGGGAATACGGAATAACCCGTCCATCCAGCGGCTGAGTTGTTCGAGGCTCTGCTCGATCTCAACCACCGGGCGAGCGGCGGGGCGATCGCTGCCGGTTGCGCCCGCCGCTACTGCCGGCGCGATGTTCCGTTCCAATTTTAATTCTTTCATGCTGACCCCTCACCTGATCCGCGTCATCTGCCGCCAAAAAAACCTGCCGAGACGCGAGAAAGCATTACGATCTCTGGCCGCGCTCGGTTCAGCCGAGATGCCGAGCGCGGCGGCGAGTTGCGGGTTCGGCGGCGCAACATCTTCATCTCCGTACCGCTCCGAAAGCCAGCGGTCGAACATGCGCGTGACGACGCGCCGCTGCCGGAGCGGGGCTTCGGCGATGAAAGCTCCACGCAGATCGTCGAGCCGGGCGATCTCGAAGCGGTTGGCTTCGAGGTATTGCCTGAGCGCGGTGAAATATCTTTCCTCGCCGAGCAAATTCCGCAATTCGGAAAAGAGCAACGCGCCCTTGCCGGAGACGATGGCCGCGTATTGAAACGAGTTGCGGTATTCGCGCGCCGGCCGATCCGCTGGCATATCCTCGCCGCCGAACGTGCGGTAAATCTCATAGACGCCGCGCAGTTGATCGTCGCGGGCCTGCGCCGCGCGCTCGATTCCGTGCGTGTCCTGATAGTAGAGCAGCGCCGACCAGTGAGCGAGGGCTTCGTCGAGCACCGGCTGGCGGTCGGGCGCGTTGCCGACCGTCACGCCCCACCACTGATGCGCGATCATGTGCGCGACGGTGAATTCCAAACTATCTTCGACGGACGAGCGTTGCTCGCGCACGATCTCGGGCAAACTTCGCATCGCGGGCGAATCGAAATCAACGTAAAGCGCGCCGGCGATGATGCCGAGGCCGGCGAACTCCGCGCTCCCCAAGCCGGCGACGAGCGGCGCTTCGGCGATGCTCACCGACTCGAAAGGCAGGGGACCAAACCGCTTGGTGAAGACGCGCACCGCCGCCGCCGCCTGCTCCAGCGTGCGCCGCCCGGCCCGCTCGTGCTCGACGGTCCAGATCGAGCGAACGAGCACGCCGCCCGCCGCCGTCTCCGCCGAACGCAAGGTACGCCCCGCAAGCACCGCGAAGTTCCGCAAATTATCGCCGGCGAAGACATAAGATTGAGACTGACTGCTGCGGCGATGGTGATGACCGTCAGGCACAGCGGCGGGACGAACCGGGCGCATCGCGCCGGACGCATAGACGGCGACACCGGCCGGCGCGCTGACGGTCACTTCGTAATCGGCCACCTCCGTATGGGACCAATCGCCGACGCCGGGACGGACTTCGCGTTGCCAGTCGCCGCCGTCGCGCACGGCGAGTACGGGGTATGCGGTGCCGAGCAGCAGCACGCCGCGCGACTGGAAGTTAAGATCACGCGCGCTCCGCATCTCGCGCGTGTCTTGGAGCGCCGCGCCGAGTTGCTGGATGACGTGGGCGGGTAGGCTCGTCTCGTCAGGGTCGATTTCGGGCACGCTGCCGGAAAACTCGATCTCGATCTCGACGCTCCCGCCAGCTGTCACCGGCTCGCGCAAAGTGACGCGCAGCAACGTCTCGTCGCCGTCAAGCGCGTGGGGTAGCGCCTGCCCGCTGGCGGCGGCTCGCACCGCTTCGACGACGAGGCGCGGCTGAGCGTCGCCGCCGGGCAGTTCCTTGCTGGTCCCTCCGTCGTTGTCGCCGGGACGCAACGCGCCGCCGCTACCGCGTTTGGCTTCAGAGTCTTGCGGCGTCTCAGGCCGGCGCAGGTTGGCATAAAGGTGAAAGAAGAGGACAGATGCCGGGCGGTCGTCTTGGTTCACCCAGCGCAAGCGCTCAACGCCTTTAAAGGTGCGTCGGTCGAAGTCGAGCGTGAAGTCGATGCGGTAACGCGTGCGCGCCGGCGCTTCGGGAGCGGAAGTCAGCGGGGCCGTCTCTTGCGCCGACGCCGTAGCCAAGCAGCACCACCCTCCGCAGCAAATTGTGATCACGGCAAGCCTTAATAAGGCGTGCGGCCGTGTGGTTCTTGTGCTTGTTTCACTGACCATGATGAGTCTTGACGCCAACCCGCCTGAGCTTTACTTCTGAATTGTTTCCGTCACGCTGATGCTGCGGATGCGGTCACCGCGGGCGATGGCGTCAACCACTTCCATGCCTTCGCGGACGCGGCCAAAGACGGTATAGCCGCCATCGAGATGCGGCTGCGGCGAGTGTGTGACGAACCATTGCGAGCCGCCGGTATCTTTGCCCGACAGCGCCATCCCGACTGCGCCGCGCGCGTAAGATGCTTGGTTGATCTCGCAGCGTATCTGGTAGCCGGGGCCGCCGTTGCCGTCGCCGCGCGGATCGCCGCCCTGAATCACGAAGTTGGGCACAACGCGATGAAACGTGACGTTATTGAAGAAGCCGCGCCGCGCCAGTTGCACGAAGTTATCGACGTTAAGCGGCGCGGCTTCCGGTAACAACTCGATGGTGAACGCGCCCTTGTCGGTGTTGACGACGGCCAGCACGCGCTTGCCGGTGCGCGCGAGGGCGCGGGTGTAATCGGCCGGACGGTTGCGCGTGGCGACAAACTCGCGGCGTGCGCCGCCGCCGTTATTGTTGCCGCCGCCATTTGGATTAGTCGATTCATTCGTCGCCGTTTGCAGCAGTGTGGATGCGCGGCGACGGATCAGATAGTCGGTCGAGTTAATCGTTGGCTTGATCGCGTCGAAGGCCGCGGCGGTCTTCTGCTTGGCGAGCGCGTCGAGGATGGCGAGCGCGGCGTCGTTCATCTCGTCGCGCGAGGCGAGGGGCACAGCGGCGGCGAGCGCGAGCGAAGTGTCAGCGTCGGGAGGCAGTTCGGCGAGCTGGACGGCGGCGGTGGCGCGCACGATCACGTCGCTCGCTTTAAGCTGCGCGCGCAAAACGACGGCTAGATCGCTGGGCTTGTGTGCGGCCAGCGCATTGAGCACATCGGGCATGGCGAGCGCGGGCGTGGCCGGATCATTGAGCAGCGCGCGCAAAGCCTTCAGCGCGTCGGCCTGAATGTTAGCGTCCGCCGGTTTATTAGCGTCACCCGGCGGTGGTGGTTGCGGCGTCGCCAGATCGCCTAAGCCTTGCGCGACGGCGCTGGCGCTCTGCCACGGGAGCTTAGTCGCACCGGCGCGATAGAGTTGTCCAGCGAAAGGCCGCTCACGCAAGTACAGACCGGGCGCGACGCGGGCAAAGGCGATCTCGGCTTCTGGCGCGGCCCAACGCTCGGCGACGCGAAAGGCGCGCAGGAACGCGACCGTGCGTT
>JACCRA010000099.1 GCA_013813825.1 Pyrinomonadaceae bacterium
CGTGTGGGGTGTCTTCGTCGTCTCCGACTCGCCGCAATTCTCGGCGCTGGCGGCGCGCCACTGCCCACCCGAATACACTGGCACGGCGCTGACGGTGCAAAACGGAATCGGCTTCGCGGTGACAGTCTTCTCGATCCAATTATTGCCGCTGCTCGCCGCCGTCGTGAATTGGCGCTGGGCGTTCACCGTGCTTGCCTGCGGACCAATTGTGGGCGCTTATTTTATGTGGCGACTGGGACGAGCGGGGAGTAAGAGTTAAGGCAGAGAGCGCCGGGTAAATTTGTAGGGGCTGTGGACAAATCCTCAGCCTAAATCGGCGCAACGCTGATCTCCTGACATTGAATAATTATCGCGTCGATGATCGCGCTAACGCGCAATGGGAGTCGCTTTTTTGAAAGAACGAAGCGAGTTGATGACTGTGTAGGTTAAACAACCGAGGGCCGCATAACAGAAGCCGCCAGCCGTCTAACACAGAAGACAGGAGAGAACTCTAGAAAAACAGCGAGACGCGGCGTATTATGCGGCCGAAGGAACGCCTTGCAAGACGGCTGTTCGGCAGTCCAATTCAAAGTTAGGCTCCAATCCTGCGCCAATTTTAAGAAATACGAGAATATGGTTAAGAAGCAAACTCTCACAGAAATGGATCAGGAGCCAAAACGACGCCCATACGGCGCTAAAGTTGAGTTCTTATTAGGTGAAGACATACAACTGTCGCTTGATGGCCCCGTCTGCTTGTTAGTTTCAGATGATACGGTAGTACAACTTGAGCTTGCTCCTGAACAACCGTTAGGCTCACTCAGTTATCTGAAGAAGTACAGGGCAAGCATTGAAGGATTTGCGACGGCTAGCGAAGGGGAAACAGCAGGTATAAAGCTTTCGCTTGCGTTACTATGGGCAGCGGTTTCACGTCCATTTACTCTGCGTCTTGATTATCACACGCCGCTGCCATGTATAGTTTATGATCGCACAGCCTCAAGTGGTGGCATGTCTATGCGCGAGCATCTAAGCGTTTGTCGGCGTGTTAATGCAGGTGACTTGGCCGAGCTGATGCAAGATGTAATGTCGACTTCAGTTTCGGCAGATCGCCATTTGCTCATGTCAATGGAATTATTCGCTGCTGCGAGGCTCGAAATGACGGAGCGCGCAAAGTTCGTCAGCCTAGTATCATCGCTTGAGCCGTTAGCTGCTCCAGCGGATTATCCGAGAAGTATTACTAATCTTGTTCAAAATTACCTCAAACAGTTACAAGCGGCAAGCATTCCAGAATTATCTGAAGAGGATACTAGTGGAATAAAGAAGTCGCTTAATGGGCGACTGAGGGAGCTTGAACATGAATCAATTCGCCAAGCACTGTTGCGAACGGTTAGGGAACTTCTACCATTCGATAGCAATGCTCTAAAGGTGATTGATGAGGCATATGCTCTAAGGAGCACAATGCTCCATGAAGGAGTTACCGATCCTTATCTTGACCGGAGGACTCATGTGGTTGAAGGTATTATTAGAAAAATGTTTGCTGCACGTATAGGCAAGCCTCTAAAAATTCCAGTTGTCAGTGAATAGCACGCGGCTTAACAATGGCATGCACTCGACCGCCCGATAGCGTGCCGCTCATGCTCTTTCCTCGCGTTCAGGTCGGATGCTGCTCGCGGGCGGCGGATGATGCCGGGCGTTAGCTGTCTGGTTGAGTGTTCCAGAATAAGATGAAGAAAGTTCATCTGATATTCGGATTCCTTGTCGTGATTGCCTTTCTCCTAACGGGGCAGTATCTGGATCGGTATCACAATCACATGGTTGGAGTGCCGGATGGGACAAGGATGTTATACCGCACCCGGCATATCTTTATCCTGCTCGCAGGTTTGCTCAATCTGGGGATTGCGGCTTACTTCAACTACCGGTTACAGCTTTGGCGCAGAATCTTACAGGTGTTTGGCTCAGGTCTGATCTTGATTGCCTCTGTGCTGTTTATTTTGGCGTTCTTCCATGAGCCGAGGTTGAGAGATTTGGACACGCCGCTAAGTCACTGGGGCACATACATTATCGTAGCCGGAACGGTGTTTCATTTGCTGAGTGGAGTAGGACAACAGTGGGACAAGCCACAGCCCCTACATTTCTGAGTCCTCGGCGAGACGAGTCATCATTTCAGAAAATTTTTCAACGTCTTGGCGGGTGCGTTCCAGCGCGCGGCGGCTGTCGAGGTAGGCGGCCCAGTATGGCGTGTTGGTCAGAGCTTTGGTCGTATCTTCGTCGAGCGTCTGCGCCATCAACGCGACAAGATCGCCGGTGACGCGCGTGTGTTCGAGCAGCGATTGGATGATGCGGTAGGCGAGCCGCGCCTGCGCGAAGTCGAGATCGCGGGCGGCGGCAGCGGTAACTTCGGCATGGGCTTCATCCTTCGAGTTCGGATCGCTCATCACTAGTCCCCCGCGCCGTCATCAGAAGGGGCGGCGTACCAACTGCCGCGCACGAACGGCAGTTCGACGACGTGCGCCGCCAATTCGCTCTCGTCGGGCGCGGGGCTGTCGTTTTTGGCGGATGCGACCACCACTTCCGTGCCCGGCGGCAAGAAGTCGTACTTGAGCATTGCGAGCGCGATCCCGTGGCCGAGCGTGGGCGAGTGAGTCGCGGACGTGATGCGCCCGATCTTTTTGCCGTCCGCCGTTTTGACTTCCGCCCCGACCGCCGGCAGTTCCATCTCGGCGACCGCCAAGCTTAGGCCGGCGAGTCGCTTCGCGACGTGGCCGCGCCAGTGAATGCGCGCGATGATCTCTTGGCCGACATAGCAGCCTTTGGTGTAGCTGACAGCCTCGTCTTCAGTGCCGGCTTCCAGCACGACGTTCGTTTCGTCCACGTCCACGCCATAGCGCGGCACGCCCGCCTCGATCCGTAAAACTTCGAGTGTCTCATGACCGCACGGCCGCGCGCCGGCGGCGACGAGCGCCTCCCACAGCGCGGCGGCGTCCGCCGCTTGACAGGCGAGATCGAAGCCGTCTTCGGCAGTATGCGTCGCACGCACAGCGGTGACGAGGCCGCCAATCGAGGGCTGAACAGCGACAACGCTCCCACGCCCGATCCGCGCGATTTGGGGACCAAGCGCCGCGCCGACGACGGCGGCGGCCCGCGCGCCCTGCACCGATAGTTGGGCGGTCTCGGCAGTTAGATCGCTGACGCGAAAATCTCCGGCGAGAGTGAAACGCTCCAGCGCCGCAAAGACGCGCTCGCGGCTGATTGGCTCGGAGTCGAGGATCAAGTCGGATTCCTGACCGGGGCGCAACACGCGGACATGCGCGAGCAAGCGGCCCTGCACGTTCGGGAACGCGGCTGTCATCGACGCGCCGGGTTGTAGCGCCTTCACATCGTTGGTGATCAAGCCGTTCAAAAACTGCACGGTCTCCGCGCCGCTCACGGCGATGCGCCCACGCGCCGACAAGTCGAAGAGACCCGCGCCACCACTGCCGCGCACCACTTCGTACTCGGCTACCGGGTCGCCGTAATGCGCGGGCGCCAGCCAGCCATCGCGCTCGACAAACGACGCCCCTAGCCGCCGGTGAATTCCCTCTAACGGCAGGCTTCGCATTTCGGCTCGTTCCGCAGCTTCACTCATTATTTCTCATGTACCGGCGAAATTTTATGAATTGTCCCTGAGCGCGCGGGCGATGGCCCGGTAGTCGGCGAGTTGCGCGGCCTCGCGGCGGTGCGAGGCGAGTACTTGCGGGCTGGGGTGGTAGAGCGGCACTAGCAGCCGCCCGCCCCACCGCAACACGCTTCCGGCATTTTCTCTTAGCGAAAATTGATGATACTGAATGGCCTTGAGCGCGGCAAGCGCGACCGCGCCGAGCGTGACGACGACCGCCGGCTCGATCAACTCTAACTGGCGACGCAAAAAGCCGGCGCAGTTTGCCACCTCCACGGTTGTTGGCTTGCGGTTGGCGTCCGTCCCGGCGTGGCGTGGGTTGCACAGCGCGGAATTGGTGATAAAAGTTTCCTCGCGCCCGACGTTGATCGAGGCGAGATAGCGCCCGAAGTTGCGCCCCGATTGGTCCCCTGAGAAGGGGATGCGCGTGCGGTCGCCACCCTGCCGCCCCGGAGCCTCGCCGATGAACATCACGCGCGCGTCGAGGTTGCCGTTCAACTCGCTCAAGACCGCCCGCCGCCCGCACATCGCCGGGCACCGCCGGCACGCGGCCGTCTCCGCCACCAACGCCTCAAACAAAGTCAGCTTAGATGAACGCATCACGAAAAGAGTTCAAGGCTCAAAGTCGGATAGCGTTGCTTTCGACTTTGAGCCTTGAGCTTTAGACTTTGGACTTTGAACTTATTTGGCGACGGTGATCTCGCGTGGGGTGACGTTGTAGCCGCCGTTGTCCACGACGTTGCCGCCCTTGTCGATTAGTTCGAGCTTGACGGTGTGTGGGCCGTTGGTCCAGCCGCTCAGCCAGATCGGCTCCCACTTGTCGATGAACTTCGCCTCGCCGCCGTCCACCGAGTAGCGGACGCGATATTCGCCGCCGTCGCCTTGCAGCTTCGCGTTCGAGAGCCAGAAGTCGATCATGATGGCGTCGGCGTCCGCGCCCTTGTACTCGCCTTTCGGGCGGCTGTAGGTCAGGAGCGGCTTCGTCGCGTCGATGCT
>JACCRA010000264.1 GCA_013813825.1 Pyrinomonadaceae bacterium
CGGCCGCGGCAACGGACGCCGACGGTCATGCCGCCGGAGAAGAGCACGGCACGGAGGAAGGTGGCGAAGTCCACCTCGAACCGGAAGCCTTGATCTCCGCCGGACTTGAGTACGAAGGCGTGACGCAGCGCCCGGCAATCGCGCTGCTGCGCGTGACAGGCACAATCGAACCGAACCCGCGCCAGACGCAACAAGTGACGCCGCTCGTCGGCGGGCGCGTCGAGCGGGTCAACGTCGCGGTCGGAGACCGGGTCGGCGACGGGAACGTGATCGCCACCATCTCTAGCCCGGAGATCGCCGAGATGCACGGCAAGTTGCACGAGGCGGAAACTGCCTATCAACTCGCCCAGCGCAATCTCCAGCGCGTGCAGCGCGCCGAGAACCGCGTCGCCGTCCTTTCAGCAAAAGCCAAACTCGACGAAGCGGAAGCGACTCTCCGACGCACGCAACGGCTCATCGAACTCGGCGCGGGCGCGGGCAAGGACCTGATCTCCGCCGAAGCCGCGTATCAGACCGCCAAAGCCGACTACGATTTCCAAAACAACATCTCCCTCAACCGCGAGTTACAGGAGGCGCAAGCGAGCGTGGAGACGACGCGGGTCGATGTGGCGCACATCCGCGACCAAATGCGCGCGCTCGGCGTCAACATCGCCGAAGGTGAGCGCCACGATCACAGCGGCGACTCGTCGCTCGTCGCGGTGCGCGCTCCCGCTGCGGGGAGCGTCACCCAGCGGATGGTGAACGCGGGCGCGGGAGTCAGCGCGGGCACGAATCTGTTCACCATCTCTAACCTTTCGACAGTCTACGTCATCGCCAACGTGCCTGAAGCACAAATCGGCACTCTCCGCACGGGGACGCCCGCGCAAATTCGCTCCGCCGCGTTGGGCGACGGCAGCGTGATCAACGGTCGCGTCAGCTACATCGATCCGCAACTGGATGAAGCGACGCGCACCGCGCGCGCGCGCATCGAGGTCGCTAATCCCGGCGAGCGGCTCAGGGCAGGCATGTTTGTTGAGGTCGGCTTCCAGACGACGACCGGCGCGGCGACCGGCGAAGAACTCGTTATCCCCGCGTCGGCCATACAGCGGATTGAAAATGAAACCGTTGTGTTCATTCCGAAAGACGACGAGCCGGGCGCGTTCGAGGCACGAGAGATTGAGATCGGCGGCGAGTCCGACGGCTATGTGCGCGTGCTGAGCGGCTTGAAGATGGGTGAGCGCGTCGTGACGAAAGGCAGTTTCACTTTGAAGTCGCAAATGCGGAAGGGCGAGATGGGAGAACACGATCACTGAACCTTCGCGCGCACACGATGGGAAGCGGCGAAATTAAGGCTTGAAGTTATGCGAACAGAGAAAGACAAATATATTCCGGCACTCAGTTATGACTGGTTGACTGCTTTCTATGATCCGGTCGTGCGCTGGACGACACGAGAGAAAACCTTCAAACACCGCTTGCTGCAACAAGCAAACATCCAACCCGCGCATCGGGTTCTCGACTTGGGATGTGGCACAGCCACGCTCACCATTGCTATCAAGCAAGCGGTTCCAAAAGCGACGGTAGAAGGTCTGGACGGTGATGCCAAAATTCTGGCAATCGCGCGGGACAAAGCGCGGCAAGCCGGCGTCGAAATTCATTTCGATGAGGGATTGTCTTACCAATTGCCATACACGGACACCGTTTTTGATCGCGTCGTCTCCAGCCTGTTCTTTCATCACCTGACGACAGAAAACAAATTGCAGACGCTCAGAGAAGTGCGGCGCGTTCTCAAGGCGGGCGGCGAGTTGCACATCGCGGATTGGGGAAAGCCGCACAGCAGCATCATGCGCGCCGCTTCTTTTCCGGTGCGCTTGTTAGACGGAGCAACCACTGCTGACAGCTTCGATGGCTTGCTTCCACGCTACTTACAAGAGGCGGGATTTGTCGATGTCCGAACGGGAGAGCATTACGCGACGATGTTCGGCACGCTCTGGCTGTATCAAGCTCAACAGCCGGAGTAAGGAGATTCACTTGATATGATTAGCGCATTGATTCGCTTCGCGGTAAATCAACGCCTGCTCGTGCTGCTGTTGGTCGGTATCATGATCGGCGCGGGGCTGTACAGTTTGAAGAACTTGCCGATTGACGCCGTGCCGGACGTGACCAATGTACAGGTACAAGTCCTGACCGCCGCGCCTTCCTTAGCGCCGTTAGAGATCGAACGACAGATCAC
>JACCRA010000129.1 GCA_013813825.1 Pyrinomonadaceae bacterium
GGAGGGAACCCACAGCCCGACAAAAATTCCTGCATCTTTGTTAATCGCCCCGAGAAATCCAAACCACAAAGATATCGAGAACAGGAATGAGAGAAACGCCGCCCCTAAAATTAAGAAGTCAGATTTAGTAAACATCTCAATGATCTCCTTCTAAGATCGCCTATCTGTTTTGCAGGATTTCAAAGCCACCGTAAAATGCGCGGCGAAGCAGCTTATTTCCCAGTCCCTGCTCATCACCGATACTTTGCTTTGGTATTCCATGTCAAAACGTATTGTCGCCTCTAGTTTCCGGTTCAACAACGAGCTGATTTGCCTTCTGTACATTTTCTTCAATGAACGAATTGAGCGAATTTATAACATTGGCTTCGCAATACTGTCAAGTGGTTATTTTGCGTTTTACTGATATTTGCACCTAATACGATTTATAACTGTTATGGATTAGCTTGATTTGAACGAATTCCCTCAGTTTATTCTTATATTATTTGTTATACTTAAGCTCGCAATGATTTCAAATGGTGAGGCATTGGATAATGAATGTAGGTAATGGTGGAAGACTGTTGACTAGCAAGCAGACGGCGCGTCTGCTTGGCGTAAGTGAAGCATCTGTTAAACGATGGGCGGACAGTGGATCGCTGGTCTCAGAAAAGACAGCAGGTGGGCATAGGCGGTTTCGCCCTGAAGACATTGCGCTCTTTCAACGCGATAGCAAACTTGGCGGTGAACGACGCGCCGCCGTTGTTGTTCAATTGCGAGAACGACGAACGGCTGTCTCACCAGCGACAACAGAGAATGTCGTTTCGCTTGAAGCTTTATTCGAAACTCTCATTACTGGACGCGTTGAAGAAGCTCTATCATTGTTCGTTAACGCCTATTTACACGGACACAATCTCGCATCAATCTTCGATGGCGCGCTGGCGAAAGCAATGCGCCGCGTCGGTGAGCTTTGGTATGAGGGCAAGCTATCGATTGCACAAGAACACATCGCCACGCGCACAGTGCTTTCCACTTTGCATAGATTGCGCGGACTAATCGAAACTCCCGAAGAGAATGGCTTACTCGCGATTTGCTGCAGCGTTGAAGCTGATTTTCATGAGTTGCCGGTACAGTGCACACAGATGTTGCTTGAGAGTACAGGATGGCGAGTTCTCAACCTTGGTCCTAATACTCCCTTCTTTTCGCTCTCAGAGGTAACCATGCAGAATGCTCCGCGCCTTGTGTGCGTCTCGTCAACGGTGCTCACGAATTTAGACCGTGCCGTTCGAGAATATAAAGAATTCAACGATGCCGCCCATCGCCGAGGAACAACAGTTGTCGTTGGAGGGGCAGGCTTCTCCGACAACACAATTCGTGAACGCTTTCCGGCAGATTTGCACGCTGATTCGTTTCAACAACTATTGGAGTTTGCTGCCACATTTACCGCTCAACATCAAAACTGAGAGACAACTGTTTTGCAAACTCAAATATAAACATCGAGTAGGTGCATTGCTGAAAATGCATTCATTACGACTCAAGCAAAATCAGCCAAACAATTTATTTTTATGCCGAAAGAGAAATTACCAAAATTAACGGAAGCGCAGATTCGTGCTCTCGCCAGCGCAAAGAGTTTTGAGCGCGGCCAAAGTTATTATCAGGACGGCGCGCTTGTCGAACCTCTTCGACAAGGTTTGGAACTGCGAGCCGAGTGCGCCGGCTCCGAGTACGAGCCTTATCAAATCTCCGTCACGCTCAACGCGAAAGGCATCGCGGAAACGTCCTGCACCTGTCCGTACGATTGGGGCGGCATTTGTAAACACATCGTCGCATTGTTGCTGGCCTACGTTCACAACCCGCAAGCCATTCGCATCATCGAGCCACTCGACCAGATGCTGGCCGGCAAAAGCAAAGCTGATTTAATCGCCATCATTCAAGACCTGCTCAGACATCAACCCAATTTGATTTCAGTCGTCGAGTTGACCACACAGGCGCAGGAACTCAAACCGGGTCAGCCGATGAATGTTTCGAGCTATCGGACACAAGCGCGGCGGGCGCTGCAACACGAATCGTCACGCAGCGTCGAAAGAGAATTAAAGACGCTCGGAGAAACCGCCGCGCGCCTTGCCAGAGGCGGCGATGTGCTCAATGCCGGTGCCATCTACCACGCGCTGCTGGATGAAACGGTCAAAGGTTATGACGACATGATCTCTTCAATGGATGAAGACGGTGACATCGCCACCATCATTGATGAGTTCGCCAAAGGCCTCGGCAAGTGTCTGGCTCAGAGCGCCGCCGAGACGGAAACGCGACGCGAGTGGTTTGAGTCTCTGCTGCGAGCCGAGATCGCGGACATCGCGCTCGGCGGCATCGACCTTGCGCCGAGCGCGTGTGAAGCAATTTTGAAGTATGCCAATCGAGAAGAATGGCAGTGGCTTGAAGAGCGCCTCTCCAAAATCTTTTCCGCCAAGGGCGGCTGGGCGCAAGACATCATGCAAGAGTTTCTCGCTAAAGGACGCAGGAAACACAGAATTAAGAGCTAATTCGCATCGTTCATCCGGTGCGGCGGACGGCGCTGGCCGTTCGGTTGATTGTTCTAACGGTCTTCAATAGTGATTCTGGTCTCGCCTCCGTTGGCGCGAATTTCGGGGATGTACATGGCGTGGCCGGTGAGCGGGAGGGCGTGGAAGCGGCCGGGCGTCTCGGCGCGCAAATCGTAGCGGATTTCCCAGACTCCTTGCGGCAGTTTGTCGATGAAGAGCGCGACTTTGCGGTCGCGCAGTTCTTGATACACCCAGCGCGTGCGCGTAGTGTACGGCTCGTCGGCGTTGTTGGTGTTGCCGTCGTTGATGTTGCCATCGCCGAGTTTGCGGGCGATAGCGCCGGACTTTAACTCTTTCGCGAAGAGGCCCTCGCCGCTACGGATTTGGACGGCTTCGAGGCCGGCGGGTTTGAGGTCTTCAAACAACAGGTATTCGTAATTGTTCTTCGCCTCGACGGTGAGAACGGCTTCGACGCGTTCGCCGCTGCGGACAGTGTCGCCGTCATTGAATGGCACACGGTCATAGACGTAGCCTTTAAGCAGCGTCGGACGGCCGACGAGTTTGTAGTATTGACGGCGGACGAAGATTTCGTTGCCCACCGGCGTCACGGGCTCTTCGAGGCTGAAGAATTCCGCCTGCGCGGAGAAGTAGAGAGGCGACCGGCCGCCTTTGCGCCGGATCACGATCTCGTTCATCCCATCGTGGATGAGAGTGTTGCTGATCGCAAACTTACTCGGCGCGGCGAGCGCGTCGGCGGCCGTCAGTCTCCGCGACGTGACGAGTTGGTTGTTGATGAGCAATTCGTATTCAAGATCAGGTTGCAGTTCGCCGCTCGCCCGCAGGTAATCGTTCAAGGCGAGGATGGTGATCGCGGTGTCGCGCGTGTTGCTCCACTGCGCGCCGCGACGATTCTTCACCAGCCAGTTTGTCACCGGCTCGATCAATTTGTGTTGCGGCTCAATGGCGACGAGCGCGCGCAAGGCGAAGGCGGTCGCTTCGATGCCGCCTTCAGACCAGCGCCAGTAAAATCCGTCCTCGCCCCAGTGGGCGGTCGCGATGGTGGAGGCTGGCGAAGTTTGCGCTCCGCCACCACCACCGCCGCGCATGACGATGGAGGCGTCGGGCGCGTCGTCAATCTTCACGCCGTTTTCGAGATTCTGGATGAGGACGCGCGCTCGTTCCGCGTCGCCGAAGTAGTGCGCGCCGAGTGCGAGCAGGGCGCGGGTGTAAGCGTTGAGTTGATCACGGCGCGCCCACAAATTATCGAAGGCTTGCCGCTGAAACTTGCTCACGTCGCCCGGCTTCTTGGCGGCGTGATCAGCGGCGAGAGCGTGCAGCATCCACGCTTGATAATCGAGGTTCTTCTCTTCCTCCACCAATTCTTTGTCGAGATAGGCGACGCCGCGTTGCACAACGTCCTCTCTGATATTGATTCCGGCCTCGCGCGCCAGCGTCAGGCCCCAGACGACGTAGGCGGTCATAAAATGATCGCTTTCGCCTTCTTTCCACCAGCCCCAGCCGCCGTCCGCGTGCTGAAAGTCGTAAAGCCGCGCCAGCCCTTCGTCGGTCATCCGGTTAAGTTGGCGTAAATCTTTTTTGCCGTCAGGATGCGTCGCGGCGGCGTGTTCGGCTTCGACGCCGCCGAAGATTTTGTTCATCACGTCTTCCGGCCGCTGGCCTAAATCCCGGAGCGTCTTGGCGGTGATCGTGGCGGGCAGAAAGCGGCTCATCGTCTGTTCGGTGCAACCGTAAGGATAGTCGATGAGATACGGTAGGGCATCGAGCATCGTGACGGCCATGCTCGGCGCGATCTGCACGGAGAGGCTCGTCGTCTCCGCCCGGCGCTCGCGCGGAAGATCGATCTTGACGAGAGCTTCCACGCCGCGCAGTTTGCCGGACTTGGCGACGAGTTTGGCAAGGCCGTGTTCGTGGACGACGTACTCGCGCTCCATCGCATCGGCGTGACTCGCGCCGCGCGCCGTCACTTTCAACTTCGCGGTGCCGGCGCGCTCGACGTTGACGAGCCAATCGACGCGAACTTCGCCGTTGGCCGGCACGTCGATTGGTCCCGCTTCGCCTTTGACGGCGCGATTATCTTTCAACAGTCCGCTGATCGTTACGCCTTCCGCGTCGAGCGACGGGGCGACGCGCATTATCGCGTCGGTGTTGTTGTTGATGACGGCCGAGACGGTCGCCTGATCGCCCGCGACGAAAAAGCGTGGCGCTTGGAGACGCGCGATGAGCGGCTGCTTGGTGCGCGTCGCCGTCGCGGCCGTGCCGAACTGATTGCCCGCCGTGGCGACGCGCGCCAGCGCCCGCCAACCGGTCAGCGAATCAGGATATTTCACTTTCACCGTCGCCGTGCCGTCCGCGCCCGTCAACACGTCCGGCTGCCAGAAGATGGTCGAACGGAAATCGCTGCGGACTTGCACCGCCGGCTCCGCGCTCACGGACACCGATTCCGGCGCGGACGACGGCGGCGGGGTCGGCGCGGCGGCGCTCATCTCAAGCTGCTGAAACTCTCTGCCGTTGATCGGAAGATCAGCGATTTCTGATTTCCTGAGCATGTCGATCCGATCACTAACGCCTCTCGTGGCGGCAGCGTACTCGGAGCGAGAATCGATCACAATTTCGTCATCATCCTTTGCGCCGCGCTCCCTTCGCAGACGCGCGGCGTCGCGCTCATCGTACAGATTCTGGTCCGCGCCTTCGACTAGCTTGGCGAAACTTTTCTGCTGAAAAGTGCTGTAAGTCCAGACTTGCCGGTCGCGCTTATCGCCGTAGAAAAATCGGCGCGGGTCGCTGGCATAATCCTGCTGAATGTAAAAGACGGATTCATCCACCAGTCCGAGCGCGACTTCCGCCGCGACTGGTCGATTCGCGTCGTCCTTCGCGCTGATCCACAGCGTTCCTTCCTCGCGCGGTTGGTACTGCTCGCGATCCGCCTTCACTTCGACGTGCAAAAACTGCTTCACCGGGGGGACGATGATCTGCTTCGTGTCTTGAAAAATCTCGCGGTCGCTGACCATCGCGGCGCTCAGATAGATGTTCGGGACGTGACGCTCATCAATCGCGACTTCGACGAGTTTCGTCGTGCCGGTCAGGCGGATTAGTTGGTAGCTGTAGAGGTCTGCGCCCTCCACGCTGAACAGCACGAAGCGTCCGCTGCTCGGCGCGTTGAGCAGCACGGGCGCACGCTCGCCCGCGCGGAAAGTTTCCCGATCCACTATCAACTCAAGGCCGCCATGACGATAGCCGATCTCGTTCGTGGCATTGGTCGCGACCCACACCGTCGTCTCGCCCCGGACAGGCGGCGCGCCCTGATCGGGGCTGACCCACGCGACGCGGTAAAAGCCCTCTCGCGCCGGCGTGAAGTTCAACTCGGCCGCGCCCTGTGTGTTGGTCTTCAGCGTCTGCGTCAAAACTTCTTCGTGCTGGTAGCCGCGAAACTTGACCCGCCAACCGCGTGCGTTCGTCGCCGGGACGACGGGCGGAAAAACTTTCGACCGCTCGCGCAACAGGCGCAACTCTTCGCCTTTCACTTCGCGCCCTTGCGGATCGAGCCAGATTTCAGACCAGTAATCGCGCGTCACTGTCACGCGCCCTTCGGCCAGCACGGGCTGGTTGTTCGCGTCGAGCGCCTTGAGGTTGACGCTTACTTTGTCCCCCGGGCGATAGAGTTGATGCGCGGCGCGCGGATAGACGTAGTACCGCTGGCGCGTGACGCGCACCAGATCGCTCGTCACTATTTCGCGCCGCGACGAATCGGTGACGCGCGCCTCAATGCGATACTCGAAATCCTGCCCCGTCCCGCGCGGGGTGTCGAACGCGAGCGTCGCGCCGCCCGTCTGGTCAAGTTTCAAAGTCTCGCGCTTCACGATCTGGCCTGACCCGCCGTAATGGTTGCGTCGTTGCGTCGCGGCGATGTCGTCGTAATACCACTCAAATTCGCGCGGCTCATGCCACCAGTGATAAAACGGATTTTGATAGACGACGACTTCCACCGTGCCGCTCGCCACTGGTCCCCCGAAATAATAATCGGCCTGAATTTTGACTTCGACCCGCTCGCCGAGCCGGAAAGCTTTTTTTCGCCCTCCGTCTTCCGGTGTTTGCACGCTCACTTTGAACTCCGGCAGTTTGTACTCTTCAAGCCGGAACAGCACCGCGCCGCCGATCTGGCGTCGCCGATTCTCGTCCCAAAAGTTGACGCGGTATTCGCCGAGCGGCATCGTCGCCGTCAGTTCCAGATTGCCCCACGCGCTGCCGAAACTGTTGAGGCTGGCCTTGCCCTCTTTCACTTTGGTTCCACGCGGATCGTTGATCTCGAATTCGAGGACTTGATTGGCGGGCGTGTTGTATGCGCCGTCGGCGTAGCGGCGTGCGAGGAATTTCCACTGTGCCGTCTCGCCCGGCCGGTAGGCGGGGCGGTCGGTGACGGCATAGACACGCCACGGCATCGCTTCGCTCTGGCTGTGGTAAGTCGAGCCGCCGGCGAAAGCCTGCCGCGCGCCTTTTTCGGCGGCGACGAACAACTCACGGCTGACGGTCGCGTCCGGGTGCGAAAAGACGGCGATGCCGTCTTCATTCGTTTGCCGCACTTCTTCGCGCCACGCCCAACGCTGCTCTTGCTGCCGGTAGGCGCGCTCCGCGAAGCGAATGGCGGCGTTCGAGATCGGCGCGCCTGTCAGCACATCGCAAAAGTAGAGCAGCGTCTGCTTCGGCGTCGCCTTGAGCACCAGCGAGGCGTCGGTAACGAGCACCAACTCGCGCGCCCTCGTCGCCGTTGCGTCGGCCGTCGTCGCTTCCAGCACGTAAGCGCCCGTCGCGAGCGGACTTTCGATCCGGCTTTCGATCCTGACCGTCTCTTGGCCGGGGCGGTGGCGGCCGTCGTCCGCCGTCTCCTTCGACCACGTTCGCGCCGCCGCGCGTCCCCGCAAATCAATGAGCCGGAGCCAATCGCCGCCGCCAACGTCGTCGGCCTTCTGGTTAGCGAATTGCACGTCGCCAATTAGTTTGATGGGGTACAGCGCGAAATTGATTTTTTTGACGTTGCGCCAATGCAGTTGAAACTGCATTTCCGAGCCGGGCAGAAAAAAGTTGCTGACGGCGACGGAGAGATGCGGACGGGTGAGTTCGGAGACTTTGGTTTGCGCCAGATCGTAATAGCGCGTCTCGCCCTTCGCGAACTCGCTGGCGAGACGGCGATACAACTCGACGGCCTTCGCGTAGTCCGGCTCCTGCCGCCAGTTGCCGTCTTCGAGCACGGAGATGCGCCCCGTCTCTTCCATCCATGCGGCGTAATAGAACAGCGCGTCGTCGTACCAACCAGTCTGCTTGCCGGGCCGCAACGCGGCCTCGAATTCAGCGGCGGCGCGCTGGCGTTGCGGCCAGTCGCCTTGCCGCCGGAGCGTCATCGCCAGCAAGTAGCGGGCGCGCGCCTTCTCATTTTCGTTCGCGGCGATCTTAACCGCGTTCTCCAACACGTCGAGCGGGAGATAGTTGCCGTGATACTCGCCGTAGCTGAAATGTTCGCCGGGATGCGCGGCGCGGTCGGCGGCGAAGACGATCTTCAGGTAACGGGTTCGCGCCAGCGCGACTTCGCGAGCGCCGGCCCACCAATCGAGCGCCGCTTGATAATGCGGCCACGCCGCGCCCCAATTTTGCTGCCCGCGTCTCGTCCAATAAAAGTCGCCGAGCGATTCATGCGCTTCAGCCCACACCTGATCTCGCACCGGAACGCGCTCGCCGTCGCGGATTAAGTCTTCGAGTTGCTGCCGGGCTTGGTCGAACTTCGTGGTGTCGGCGGTTTCGGTCGCCGCTCCGGCGCGCCACAGCGTATCGGCGAGGCGGAAACTGATCCAGCGCGCTTCGCCCGCCGGCGGCGCGGGCAACTGTGCGGCGGCGCGGGCGTACACCTCGTGCGCCCGCGCGTAAGAGCCGGCGGCATAGAGTTGTTCGGCTTCGGCCTTGAGCGCGGCGTAATCCGTTTGTGGCGGAGCGCCCGCCGCTGCGGCAAGCGAGAAGAGCACAACAAGAAGCGAAATTATTTTCATAGTTAATTGTTGCGCGGCAGGGCGCGCCGGGCACAGCGAATGATCGAATGTTGACAGCGATAGTTTCTCAGGCCGTCACAGCAGAGAACGCCTCGCACCGGGCAGGCTTGCGCTGGAAGGCGGCACAGCCCATGTCGATTTCAAATCAATGAGAGGTCATACCAAGTTGCGGAACAGCGGAAGTAGGTGCGAGTTGAGCGCCGGGACTGGTCCCGCGTCTTGCCGGTTAATCCGGCGCTTTGTTGAGCAGCCGCACGAGTTGCCCCGCCGCGAGACGGCCGGGCGTGATGACGCGGGCGTAGAGGCGCGACTGGCCGGGATGCAGTTTGTGCGAAATGCGTTTGAACTGTCCGTCGCGAAACGAATTGGAAATCGTCCGGCAGGGCGTGGTGTATGAGATGATTTCGATGACAGCTTCATGGCCCAGAGCGAGGCGCGCGCCGGGAGCCAGCGCCGCCCACTCAAGCCCCGAGATCGTGACGTTTTCGCCCGCCGAGCCGGGGAAGATCGGATGTCCTTCGGCCTGTAGCTCGGCGATCACTTCCAGCGAAAACAAGCACAAGGCACGCTCCGGCCCGCCGTGATAACGCCGGTCTCGCTGCTGGTCGCAGACCAAACCAATTGGTGTCAGCACTGCGTCCGCGACAGGAGTTTTCGGCACGCCGCCGGGCGAACAGTTGAGTTGATGGATGTAAGCCTTCATCATCTAAATCGGAATTTCCGAAATTAAGGACAGTGAGGAAGAAACAGGATTAACGGGATTGACAAGATGCATCAACGAGGAGGCAAAGGTGCGTC
>JACCRA010000134.1 GCA_013813825.1 Pyrinomonadaceae bacterium
CCGCCGGGCAGTTCCGCGATGTTTACTACCGGCCTGATGTCGTGTCGAAAGTTTTAGAGACGGGCGACGAGGCGCGCGCTGTGCAGTTGGCGAATGAAGAAGCGGGGCGCAAACAGCAGCAAGTGGACGTGGCGCAACTGCTGCCGCCGGTCGTCGAGATCGTGTCGCCTGCGGACGGGGCGGAGACAGCATCGAGTGAAATCGTCGTGCGCTTCGCGGTGCGGACGCCTTCGGGCGAGCCGGTGACGGAAGTCAAGGCGCTCGTGGACGGACGGCCCGCGGCGACGGAGCGCGGCCTGTCATTGCCAGCGGCGGGGACACAGATAGGGACCACACGCGAGCTGCGAGTGATCGTGCCGGAAGGCGAGAGCCAGATCGCGGTTGTCGCCTCGAACCGCTTCACGACGAGCGTGCCGGCGACGGTGCGCGTCCGTCGCGCGCGGCCAACACCCGCCCTTAACACAGCCGCGACAGCTTCCGCCGTGCGTCCCGCCGCGACTGCGCCCGCGACGGATGCGGCGTTCGAGATCAGGCCGAAGCTCTACGTCCTCGCCGTCGGCGTCAGCAGTTATGCCGATCCGAAATTGAAGTTAAACTTCGCCGCGAAGGACGCGCGTGATTTCGCGTCCGCGTGGGAGCGACAGCAAGGTACGCTCTACCGCGAAGTCGTCGTCAAACTGCTCGCGGACGACAAGGCGACGAAGGATGAAGTCCTCGACGGGCTGGACTGGATTCGCAAGGAGACGACGAGCAAGGACGTGGCCGTGATCCTCTTGGCCGGTCACGGCGTCAATGATCCGACTGGCTCGTATTACTTCCTGCCGCACAACGCCGACGTGGAGCGGCTGCTCCGCACCGGCGTCTCGTTCAACGACATCAAGCAGACCGTCGCCACCATCGCCGGCAAAGTCCTACTTCTTCATCGATACCTGCCACTCCGGCAACGTCCTCGGCTCGCAACGTCGCGCCATCCTCGACGACCTGAACGGTGTCGTCAACGAACTCGCCAGCGCCGAAAACGGAGCCGTCGTCTTCGCCGCCTCGACCGGCAAACAATACTCGCTCGAAAAGATGGAATGGAACAACGGCGCGTTCACGCTCGCCGTCGTCGAAAGCTTAGGCGGACGCGCCGACTACGACAAGTCCGGCAAAGGCAAGATTACGATCAACATGCTCGACCTCTACATCTCCGAGCGCGTCAAGGAACTGACGCGCGGCCAGCAGACGCCGACCACCGCGAAGCCGAACACCATCCCCGATTTTCCGGTGGCGCTGAAGCGTTGAGAGAGGGGAGACCGGAAAAGATTCATCCACGAACACACACGAAACAACACGAAGCCAAACACACGAATGTTTGTGTCTTTGTTTCGTACTATTTCGTGTGGTTCGTGGACGATGTTTTGCTTTCTGTCCTAACTTTGTGGGCTTCGATCAAGCCATGCGAATTCCCGATGAGACCGAAATGCGTATAATGGTCGAGTCAAGCAGTTCCAAAAACCAAACTGGATATTCAACGTGAAAGGAATCCTAATCATGCTTCGACCATTAACTCTGCGCTCCGCCTTGTCGCTGTGTACTTTGCTGCTCGTGCTCTCGGCCGCGGCCTGCAGTCCCCGCGCGGAGAATACGCCATCCTCGAACACGGCCACGACTAACACCGCCAACTCCAACGTCAAGCAACCAAACACTCCGGGCGCTGTCGCTACTGTTCAGCCCGCGAGTAACACGACGGCGAAGGCGAAACTTGATGTGAACGCGGCCTCGGCGGATGAGTTGCTCAACACCATCCCCGGCATGGGCAAAAAGATGGTGCATGAGTTTGAAGAGTACCGTCCGTACAAGAGTATCCAGCAATTTCGGCGCGAGATCGGCAAATACGTTAGCCCGGAGCAGGTCGCGGAGTATGAAAAATATGTGTTCGTACCGATCTCGATTAACAATTCGGACGCGGCGACACTGCAACAGATTCCGGGCCTCGATGCGAAGGAAGCAGAAGCCGTGCTCGCCGGGCGACCGTATGCCTCGCCCGACGCTTTCCTCGCCAAACTCACCGGAAGCGTGTCGGAAGCGGAACTCAGCGTTGCTAAAACCTATCTGGGCAACAAATGAACGCCGCCGTTGTTCTGTCGCGCCTGCGGCGGTTTCTGCTGGCCTTCTCCGCGCTGCTATTGGGCGGAGCAGTATTTGAGTTGTGGCTGATCGATCACATGGAAGACTTTGTACAATTGGTTCCCTTCGCGTTGTGCGGCGCAGGGTTGCTCGCCGTCCTCGCCGTGCTGATTTATCCGCGACGGGCGACGGTGCTAGGCTTGCGCGTGTGTATGGGGGTAGTGATCTTAGGCAGCCTTTACGGCACTTATGAACACGTCATAAACAACTTGGCATTCCAACGAGAAGTTTACCCGGACGCGCCCGTGAGAGAAGTGGTGACGGGCACGCTCGGCGGCGCGAACCCGCTACTTGCACCCGGCATTCTGGCCGCTGCCGCCACGCTGGCGCTCGCCGCCGCTTATCATCATCCGGCCTCGCGGCATGGCGCAAAGGAAGATTAGACACAGCAGAGATTAAATCAAGGTCGTTTAGCGGGCGGACAAGGTCCGCCGCCGTGACCGGCAACGTGGGACAAGTCTCCTACTAAATTGCACCTTCTTTTGTTCGGCTACTTGGTATAAGTGAACAGGCGGAGCGATCAACTCGCTCCGCCTGTTTGTGTTCGTGGAGGCAGTTATTTACTACTCATGCTACTGGCGTCTGATGCGGAAAGTACCGCCGCCCGTGCCGACTCCGGTGCCGATCCCCATCGGCGGGCGGTCTTCCTTGATGGTGTAATCGGCGGGGACTTCAAAGAGCGTGCGCGACGGCTCGCCGCGATTGATATTGGTCAGGCGGTAAGACGTCTCGCCGAAGCGCGGGTCGGAGTGCTTGGTCATCACGACCGTTTGCAACTCCGGCGCATACCAACGCTCGGAGACGATATTGATCGGGCGTTCGTTGCCGATGGCGTTGGCCGGGATCGTTAGCGTGGTGCGCGTTCCTTCCGCCTCAACGCCGTCGAACATCTGCTTGCCGAGCGATTCTTTGACGGCCTCCTGCCGGGGCAGGCCAATAGGTGACTCTCTCATGGCGACGCCGCCGCTGTGGGGCGGATGAGGTGGAGGCGGGGGCGCGAGATTCCGCAGCATCACGATATTTTCCTGCTCGTTCTTCTGCGACAACACGAAGTTGAAGGTTACGCGGCCGGAAACTTTAACTGGCTTGCCACTGAGTTGCGTCGGCTTGAAAGTCCATTGCCGAGCCGCGTCAACTGATGCCTGATGTAAGAGCGGATGGCCCTTCACGGCTTTGGCGGAGACGACTTCTCCGCTCTCGCCGATCACAATCTCGACCTCCACCGTGCCTTCCGCGCCGGCGGCTTTCGCCACTTCAGGATAGACGGGCTGCACGCGCTTCAACGCGCCGCGCCCGGCTATGCCAGCCGCAACAGGCGCGCTGGGGGCCAACGCGGGTTCCGCCATGTCCGGCGGCATGGGCGGCATACCGGGAATGGCGGGGTGCGGTGGCGGCGCGATGTGAACTTGAAACTCCCGGCCGTCGCCCTCGGTGGTGCGGAAGAAGAAGTGCGACCGGCGCGCGGTCTTCGAGCGCGGATCGAGGACGAAGTTTGTGCCGCTCACCGTATCGTTGATGAAGACGTGATGCGGCGGTTCGTCGGCGGTCGCCCACGGACCAATCGAGTTCAAAGTTTGATCGCGGCGCGTGCGTCCCTCGCCGTCGCGGTAGAGCAGCGCGGTAGATTTGCGCGTGATGCGGTTGCCGTCGCTTAAAGTTTGGACGGTCTCGGTCGTGGCCTCGGCCGAATAGGGCGCGCCTTTGACGAGTTTGCCGTCAAAGCTCATTTCCGCCGAGACCCAACTGAAGCCGAAAGCCTCGCCGGGCGCGGCGGGCGCGACAGTCTGGAAGTGAAAAGGCATGTCGCCGTCCGGCCCCGGCGCGACGATCACGCGATCAACTACCCTTTTCTCGCCACGCACGCGCGGCTGTTGTCCCCCGCCGCCGCTTGGCCCTTGCGTCTGCGCGCCCACGTTCAGGTTGCTCAGCAGGACAGCCGACGCCAGCAGCGTCGTCAAACTTCTTCGACTTTTCATCAGAAACTTCCTTTCTTATGTTGCAAAATTTATCAGGAGTAATTGCCCGCTTAACTGCTCGAATCGACGCGCCCGACAAGCGCCCGTTAGCGGAGCAGACGGATGGCGCGGGCGATACCGTCTTCGCTTAACAACACTTCGGCTATCACCGACTCGCCGAGCGCGCGGGCGGAGTTGACCGGCAAACCGAGCGAGGCGAGCGAGGCGCGCGGCATCTGCACCCGCACGACCTGTCCGGCGTCGAGCGGCGCGGCGTGGTTGCCGCCGTTCAGCGAGTAGAATTCGGACACGGCTTCCGTCCCTCTTTCCTGAACTCCCGCGCTAACAAACGTCGACTCGTCCACGCTGGAGGAGACGGTCATGGTCTCGATGAAACGCACGGCAGGCGCGGATATGCGCGCCCGCACCATCCGGCGCGGCGACGTCGATGCCCTCTTCGCGCCGCGACTCGCAGGCAATTGCGACGAGTGTGTGCCGGAAGCGAGGCCGACGATGGGACCAGTGCCGGCAGCGGCGGCGGTGACGCCCGATGGTGTCTGCGAATGGCGAACGTCCGCAGCCGGCAACATCGCTGCTTCCCTCGCCTGCTCTGGCGTGACGAAGGGCACAGGCTCGCGTTGAACGCGCATGACGAGGCCGAACAACATTAAGACCGCGACGGAAGCGGCCAACGCCCCGGCGGCGACGGACGCGCGCCAAAGCCACGGGCGCGTGCCGGACACCGCGATTGGCGCAACGGGGGCGGGCGCGGGCATTGGCACGGCCTGAACCCGCTCGCGGAACGCAGCCATCAGTGCGGACTCGACGCGGGCGGGCGCGCAGTGCCGGGCGGAATCAACCACGACCGACCGCAACGCCGCTGATAACTTCCGCTCGTCGGCCAATTGTCGCGCGCACGCCGCGCAAGTCCCCGCGTGGTCGAGCGCCTCTTTCCGCAACGCAGCTTCCAACAGTTCGCCACGCGCCAACGCTCCGACTTGTTCCGTGAATCGACGGCAGTTCATACAAAGCACCTCGTTGCCCGCGCTTGCTGCGGCGGCGCGTCTTCCGGCGCGTCTTCCATCGCGCGCAACCCGCGCAGGCGCTCGGCCAATATCCCGCGCGCCCGGTGGAGGCGCGAGCGCACGGTCCCAACCGCGCAATCCAGCACGCACGCCGCCTCCGCATAACTCAGTTCATGAAATTCGCACAGCACGATTACTTCCCGGTAATGCTCCGGCAGCGCCAGCACCGCCTGCCGCACCGACGCGACCAACTCGTGTCGCGATAGATTTTCCAATGGATCGCTTCCGGCGCTTGTGCCCGCCCCGCGCGCCTCAATACTTGCCCGCGATTCATCCGCTTCGTCCGCGTGAGAGAGAACCAACAGTAGCGGACGATCCTTCTCCAATCGCCGTAGCACTTGATGTCTGGCGATGCCGTAGAGATACGCCGCGAGCGTCCCCCGCGCCGGATCAAAGTTGTGTGTTTCGCGAATCAGAGCCATGAAAACTTCCTGCGTCACATCTTCGGCGATTGTCGCCGAGCCGCTCATCTGCCAAGCGAAGCGGTAAATGCCGCCCTGCCGCTCGCGATACAACGCCGTGAAGGCGGACTCATCCCCGGCGGCAATCAGCCGCCACTGTTCCGCTTCGCTGA
>JACCRA010000141.1 GCA_013813825.1 Pyrinomonadaceae bacterium
ATGGCACGCCTATCTCGACCAAAGGCCGTGCGGTCACGATCTGGCGACGAGAACTTGATGGCGAGTGCCACTGTGCCGTGGATATATGAAATGCGGAGCCTGCGCCTAATCAAAACAAGAAAAATAGAGAGAACGCCTCCGCACTTCTTATTGAAACTCTCGGCCTTGCAGGGAAAGTCACAGCCAAGCACAATATGCTGTGACTCAACCTTGAGGCCCACTCGACATATCCACATTAAACCGACTTTCCCTGCAAGGCCGAAACTCTCCGATGGTGCTTATCGGACGCATCATCGGAGAGCAACTTCCCCGCCCGCGATTCACAGCACTGGTCCCTTTGACGGACGTTTTAACGTAGCACGCGAACATCACGTTCGCTCAAAATTTTCCATCCTCGGTCAGTTTTGTTCCAGTGTAGTTCCTGCACGACCTCGCCCTCACGCTTTCTCATCCCGGACTCAATCAGGTAACGCTTGCGAAAACGCATGATGGCAGTGCGGCCGGTATCGCGGAAAATGATCTCGGGGGCTTGCGCCTGCACGTCAACGACATCCGCTCTGGCGAAGATTCGTTGTTTCTCGGCGCGCACGGCGGCAAGAGAAACGTCGCGCGTCAGGTAAAAGGCTTTGAGACGTGGAGCGTAATAACTCAACTGCTTTTCGATGTCGCGGTTATTAGTCGCGGCGACCCACTCTGCCAGCGCATCGCGGAGACGGCGCGCTTCCTCGCCGGCGGCAGCGTCCGAGGCCGGGACTTTGCCGACGTCGGTGCGATTGACGACAACTTCCGTCGGCGTCTGTTCGGGCCGGCCGTAAATGTCCCACCGCGCGACTTCGGAGATTTTCTGATAGACGCTTTGAATGATGACTGGCTGATCGAGTTGTTCGTCGAAGATGCGGCGCGTGACGCGCAGGCGGCGTCCGCCGTCGATGGGATCGAAGGTGACGGTGAATTGCTCGCGCGTGTTGCTGAAAGTGCTGACCAGCAATTGATCACCATCGAACACTGCGCGGGTGCGAACGACTTGCTTGCCGGCTACCCGCTCGCGATGCCAAACGCCGTCGGCCTCGAAACTGAGGCGCGGCGCTCTGGAAGAGGCGATGGTGATTGAAGTTCCGCGCTTTTCGACGGCCAATTGATCCGGAGGCGTCAGGCGCACTGTGAGATCGATGAAGAACCGCTGCTGCTCGCCGAAGGGCAGATTGCTGGATGCGCCGGAAATGACGGAATAGAGCTTATCGCTAGCGTCCGGATCGATCCGAAACACGCCGCTCAAACGCGAATCAGGCCCCCCGTTGGCGCGAGCAATGGACGACGGCGCGTTCCGGCGACGCTCCTGCGCCCGCGCCGTGATACCGCCGCATGAAAAGGTGAAAACGGTGATGAGTAGGGCGACGACGGAGAGTTGTCTGAGAATGATCATTTGTGGCGAACTCCCGTGGTTGGATTTCGAGAGGCTACGGCCGGGAGGGAGCGCGCCGGATGATGCCGATTCGTTGCCAAATCACATTTTCGTCGGGGAGAGCAATGCCCTGCCCTTCCCTGAGCACCACAGCCTGCGTCACGATGAGCGTCAGATCGTTAAAGATCACGCCACATTCTAGGCACAGAACGAGATGCGTCCGCACTGGTCCGGCAAGCATTTCATCGAGCGCCCCGTCATGATAGTCGCTCAATAACTGGATGATATCGGCACAGTCCATTCATTCTTTCTCCACGCCAATAAAATACCGTGCTCCCCGGTTTTAGTTAAGCGCCGCCTGCTCTCTGATTAAATTCCGAATCTTCAAACGCGCTTTATGCAGTTGGGATTTGGAAGTGCCCTCGGAAATGCCGAGCATCCGCGCAATTTCGCCGTGCTCGTGCCCTTCGACATCATGCAGCACGAAGATACTACGGTAGCCCGGCGGCAACTTACTGATCGCGTCTTCGAGCACCAACCGGTCAACGATGGGCATCTTACCCGGATTTTCGGTTCCCCGCACAATCTGAATCGGAGTTTCGCCGTCGAACGTGGTGAATTCGGGACGGCTCTTCCGCCGGCGGAAGTGCATCAACACCTGATTGACGGTCAGGCGATGGAGCCAAGTGGTGAAGGCCGAGTCGCCGCGAAAGCTGCCGATCTTATTGTAGAGGTGTGTGAAGGTTTCCTGCGTCAGGTCTTCGGCCTCAGCCGGATTGCCGAGCATTCGCAGGCACAACAGATAGACGCGGCGAAAGTGACGCCGGTACAAAGTCTCGAAAGCACTGACGTCTCCGGCGGCAGACTGCTGCGCCAAGTCCAGATCAGTCGGTTCACCTGTTTCGACCTCTACAACGCTCACTCGTCGCGCGACCTCCTTATCGCGACATCATCCGCCGAAATTGTCTCCTCGGAGTGTCTGCAATCTGAAAATTGCGACACAGGCTATGGTGCCACACAGCCGTACTCTTAAGTCAGCGAATAAAAGGACATTTTCTCGGTCACAAATTTTCGGGGTCACAATATAACTTAAAAAAGCTCAAGGGGCAGATCATAATGATCTGCCCCTTGAGCTTTTTTGTTTTTTTGCGCGCTTAGTAACGACGCGAGTAACGTCGGCTTTTCTTCGTGTAGAGGTATGAAGCCCCAGCCCCGGCGAGTGCGCCGACGGCCGCCGAGCGTTTGCCGCCAAACGCGCCGCCTAATCCAGCCCCTAACGCCGTCCCGCCCAGCACCGTTCCGCTGCGGCGAGACTTCGAACTGAAGTTGCGCTGAGCGGCCCTCCGGTTCAGCGCGTACAACGCGCCCGAACCCGCGCCAATCGCCGCGCCCTTTTTCCCGGCGACGAGGGCGCCGACCAAAGCGCCGCCGCCGATGATCGCCGCCGTCCGAGATTTACGCCCGAAGCGAGATTGCTGTGCAGAGGCGAGCGGCACCGCAGTGATCGTCAAAAGCACAAGACACAACGTAGATGCCAATACGCGTTTCATGGAATTGCTCTCCCTTAGTTTTGATTTAAACGGAAGGAAATAATCAGGAGAGACCCGACGCGCTCTCCCCTTCGCATCGGGCCTCTCTGAGTACGGTCGCTCAACAATGGAAACGCCGCACCGTCACTTACACTCAATCTCCATGCCACTGAAGATGAGTTTTCAGAGAGAGTGCCTTCAAAGTAATTTATAGGCATTTTTACCGCCTGCGACCGGTCGTCTCCGCACATGAGTTCCCGAGTTGATATCATTTTCAACCATATGGTCGGCCATCCACTCTAAAACGGCGTCGCTTAACGGTAGCCAGCGCGAAGCAGCATCGGCTTGAACGCGATCTCGCCCGCCCGATCAGACCCCTCCAAGGCACCTCTTTAATTCAAGCATCACAGGTAAACGAATCTTGCCACGCGCCGCCGATACGTTGTAAGTTCTCGATTTCAATTTCAGCTTGAGCGGTTCGGGAATTGACCTGACCGCTCGCTTGGGGGAACCAATGAAAGCAGCCATTTTTCGCGAACACGGCGGAATCGAGCAGCTTGAGATCGCGGAACTGCCCCGGCCCGTCGCTGGCACTGGCGAAGTCGTGTTGCGGGT
>JACCRA010000150.1 GCA_013813825.1 Pyrinomonadaceae bacterium
TAGACGAGACGCGCGGCGGCAGGCAAGAGCAAGGACGAAGGATGAAGGATGAAGGATGAGGTAAGGCACAGTCAATTCATCCTTTCGTCTTCGTCCTTCGTGTCCATTTGCTCGGCTGAAGCTGGGCGGGACTGAATTGCTCCAAACTACTCGTCGGCGGACGGCTTGGAGCGGAGGCGCTTGACGTGCGAGCGTCGCGCTTTCTCTTCAAGCGTGCGGTGCTTGGCGGCGCGGGGGACGCGGGTGGGGACGCGCGGCGTCGGGCGATGATTGAGTCGCTCGATCTTCTCGCGGAGCTTTTGCAAGCAGAGCATTTTGTTCTGGCGCTGGCTGCGCTCTTGCCGCGAGGTGACGACGACGCCCGAAGGAAGATGTCGCAGGCGAACGGCGCTCTCCGTTTTGTTGACGTGCTGGCCGCCGGGGCCGCTCGCGCGGAAAGTGTCGATCTCGCACTCCCCCAATAACTCTTCGTCGGATTCTGGCAGAATGATCACGCCCGTCTCGCTCCGCGTGGGTGAATTGATTGACGCAACAGTAAGCGTTCAGCCATCAGCTTTCAGCGTTCAGCCGACCCTGTGTAATGCGCTGCTTTCATCCTTCGTTCCTGACGCCGGAGAGAGAGATCACTCTGTTTTTGCTGAAAGCTGAAAGCTAACGGCTGAACGCTAGCCACGCAACATCAGTGCATCCTGAACGGGCCGCCGGGCGGTTCTGGCTGTAAGTCCGGGCGGGCCGAGTCTTGGACGACCTCGTGCATCTCCAATACATTCGGCTGCGGGTAAGCGTCCTTCGGCAACGTGCCGGACTGCGCGTGGCCTTTCACGAAAGCGTCGGAGCGGACCCAGTCGAGGAAGTCCTGACGGCTCTGCCAAGTGGTAAAGACGATGTACGGATCGCCTTCATTGACGGGGCGCAAAACTTGGTTGGAAATAAATCCGGGCATCTGGTCCACCAGCCCGGCCCGCTCGCGAAACACCCGCTCGAAGGCGTCGGCGTATTCCGGCTTGACGTAGATGCGATTGGCAACAGTGATCATGCTCGTCTCCCTACTCTGAAAAATTAAGTTGTGTTATCAAGTGCGAAGAATTTAACCACAGAGGGCGCAGAGGACACAGAGGAAAAAATGATGAATGCGGAGTGATGAATGAAAGACAGACCGTCTGTGACTTTCATTCACTGTTCATTATTCCGCCATAAGCTGATTAAGCGCCGCGTCCGTCCATAAGACTCTCATTGTGGGGCCAAGCCGAAGCGCGCGGGGGCTTTCTGCACGCTCTCTAATTTTCCGTCCCGGCTGTCTTCGAGGCCGGCTTCGATGGCCTGCCGCACATAGATTTCGTGCATCAGATCGTCCCACGTGGCGTCGTCGGGCAGCCGCTCGATCAGACGCTTCGCTTCATCCTTCACACTCACCGCTTCTATCGCCATGCCTCCTCTGCTTGAAGTTGCTGACAGTATAACGAGCGGCATGATTAACAAGCAACGTACCTGATTTACCCGCCGCGCCGTGCCCCTGAAGGTCAAAGGCTCAAGCGTTGACAGCGGCTTTCGCAACGCCCGGCTTGCGGAGTGTGAAGCGCGTGCCGCCCTCCCGCCGTCTGTCCCAAGCGACTTCGGCTTCGATGAGGCTGGCGCGGGCGCGGATGTTGGCGAGGCCGCGTCCTGTGTGCGTCTTGGGGTCGCGGGCGTCGAAGCTGCGGCCGTCGTCTTCGAGCGTCAGGCGAAACTCGCCCGCCTCCGCGTCGATTTCGACGGCGAGACTTACGCGCCGCGCGCCGGCATGGCGGCAGACGTTGTTAATGGCTTCCTGCGCGATCCGATAGACCTGCATCCGCACGCCCGGCGCGAACTCCGCGCGCTCCTCCAACTCATCCTCGCACCTCAGCTCGTACTCGAACTTGCGTTCGGTCGGCAGGTGCGCGACGGCGTTCGTGAGCGCCCATTCGAGCGCCGCCCCCAGCCCGACATTTTCCAGCGCCGACGGGCTGAGGTCTTCGCAGATGCGCCGGATTTCGTGCGACACGGCCTCGATCTCGGCGCGGAAGACGCCCGGATCGATAGCTGCCGCTGCCGCAAGCTGCCCGTTCCCTCCGCCGCTATCGTTGCCGCCACCGCCATTGTTGTTGCTGCCGGCGTCTTCGTGTCCGCCGGGTGTTGTCGCCGCTACGGCGGGCTTCGGTAGTTGGTCTGTGAGCAGCAGGAGGCTCCGCAAGTCGGCGAGCGTCTGGTCGTGCAAATCGCG
>JACCRA010000161.1 GCA_013813825.1 Pyrinomonadaceae bacterium
GCGTCTCGCTCCGCTCAGAAGATGATGGTGTGGCTTCCGTTTGCATTACAGCAGTTTATCGAGCGTGATCGGCAGATCGCGGACGCGCTTGCCGGTCGCGTGATAGACGGCGTTGGCGATGGCCGCCGCCGTGCCGACGATGCCGATCTCGCCCAAGCCTTTGACGCCCAGCGGATTGACGATCTCATCGTGCTCTTCGACGAAGATCACTTCGATCTCATGCACATCGGCGTTGACTGGAACGTGATACTCCGCGTAGTTGTGATTCATGAAGCGTCCGAAGTTTTGGTCAACCACACTTTCTTCGTGCAGCGCCATGCCAATGCCCCAGACCACGCCGCCCATGACCTGACTGCGCGCGGTCTTCGGATTCAGGATGCGTCCGCCCGCCACCGCGTCCACGACGCGCGTGACGCGAATCGTGCCAAAGTCTTCGTCAACTTTCACTTCCGCGAAAATCGCCGAATGCGCGTGGCGCGAGTACGGCGACTGCTTCGCCGTCTCGGGCGAGGTGGTGGTTTCTTCTTCGATGACGTTGACATCGCCGTGCCGCATTGCCTCAATGATGGAAACGGATTGCGCCGGATCGCTCTTTAATCTGATTTGCTTGTCGGCGAAAGTCACGTCCGCAAACTTCGCGCCGGCGAGGGGCGAGCCGTCCACATCCCGTGCGAGTTTGAACAGTTTTTGGCCTACCGCGTCGCAGACTTCCTTGACCGCCGAGCCGACTGTTGCCGCCGTCCACGAACCGCCTTGGACGGGCGATTGCGGCAAGCTGGAATCGCCGAGTTTGAAAATCACGTTGTCAATCGGCAGTCCGAGCGTCTCCGCCGCGATCTGCGTCATGATGGTGTAAGTTCCGGTGCCGATGTCGGCGGTCGCGCTGCTCACCGTAAGCTTACCATCAACGCTCAACACAGCTTTGGCGCTCGATGTTTGTTGATACGCTTCCCAAATGCCCGTCGCCATGCCCCAGCCGATCAGTTCCGTGCCCTCGCGCATCGAACGCGGTTGCGAATTACGTTTCGACCAACCGAACTTTTCCGCGCCCTGCCGGTAACATTCGCGCAGTTCCTTACTCGAAAAAGGCTTGTCTTCGTTTTGATCCTTCTCCGAATAGTTTTTCAGGCGCAGTTCGAGCGGATCGATGCCGGAGGTGTAGGCGAGTTCGTCCATCGCCGATTCGAGCGCGTACATGCCTTCCGCACCGCCCGGCGCACGCATGTCAATCGGCGTGTAAGTGTCAAGCTGCGCGAGTTTGTAAGTGAATTTCGTGTTGTCGCACTTGTAGAGCGCGCCCGACCAGTTGACGACGTTCTCCTGATAATCTTCAAACTGCGAAGTCTCCGCGATGGCGTCGTGCATGATGGCTTCGAGCGTGCCGTTTGCGGCCGCGCCGAGGGCGACGTTTTGGATCGTGCTTGGGCGATGACCGAAAGTGAACATCTGTTGGCGCGTTAGAGAGACTTTGATCGAGCGTTTCAGTTCACGCGCCGCCATCCCCGCCAAGAATAAGTGATACTGCGGGCGCAAACCCGAACCGAAGGCTCCGCCAACGAAAGGCGAGATGACATGTACGTCGTCTTTTGAAAAACCGAAGACGCCGGCGAGGTACGTCTGGCAGTTTTGCGCGCCTTGCGTCTTGTCATAGACGGTGATTTTGTCGTCCGACTCCCACACGACGGTTGAAGCGAACATCTCCATCGGGTTGTGATGTTCAGTCGGCAGCAAATACTCGGCTTCGTGCCGGACGGCGGCGCGCTCGAAGGCTTTCCCGGCGTTGCCGCGCGGTTTCGCGGGCGGCGGAATGCCCGATCTAACTTCTGGTGGCTCGTAGGCCTCCTCGCGCCTTTCATTCAAATCGGTGACGTGCGGTTCAATTTCGTATTCGACGCGGACAAGCGACGCCGCGTAACGCGCGATCTCAAATTCTTCGGCGACGACGAGCGCGATGGGCTGCCCGCTGTATAAAACTTTGTCGTCGTAGAGCGGGCGAAACGGCGAACCGGGCGGCGCGATTTCGTCGCGGTAACTGCGATCAAACCACGCCGTTCGGGGTCTGTTCTCGTGCGTGAAGACTTGCAGCACGCCGGGGAGCGCGAGCGCGCCGCTCGAGTCAATCTTCGTGATCTTCCCTTTGGCGATCTCGCTCGAAACGACGTAGCCGTAAAGCAGATTCGGCACGTTGTATTCGGCGGCGTACTTCGCTTCGCCCGTCACTTTCGCACGCCCGTCAACGCGGCTGGTCGGTTGTCCGATGTAGTTGGTTGCGGTTGCCATAAAATCCCCTTCGTTGGAAAGCTCTAGATGAAAAGCTACCGGTCAAGCACAGGCGACCTTTGACGAACGGTAAGCGTGTTGGCTCGCCGTTCGCCAAAGGAAGGTGTCGTTAAGCCGGAACTTTTCTCGCCGTCTCGCGCTCCCAATTGCGATGCTCGGCGATGGCCTTAATGAAGTTCTCCGCCGCATCGTCCGCGCCGTTTTGGCTCAGGATAACGGCTTTGTCTTTTTTGGCTTGGCCCGCGAAAGTCACGCCGATGAAATCAACCGCTTCACCGACGGCGGCAATTGCTTTGCAATGCTTGAAAGCCTCGTTGACGAAATGAATCGCGTCCATTTCTTCTTTGAGCCGGTCAACGCTTTGCTTGCCGCCGGGAACGAACACCGCGTCATAGACAACGGACGTGGCAATCAGAA
>JACCRA010000268.1 GCA_013813825.1 Pyrinomonadaceae bacterium
CGCCCTGAAGTGCGCGCCGCCGAACTGGCGAAGCTCGAACATGTGGATGTCCGGCTCCACTCGATCATTTACAAGGTCGAAGAGGAGATTCGCGCGGCGATGATCGGGATGCTCGATAAGATCGAGCAGGAGAAGGTGCTCGGCAAGGCAGACGTGCGGCAGGTTTTCAAAGTGCCGCGCGCCGGCACGGTCGCGGGCTGCATGGTCACGAGCGGCATTATTCGCCGCAACGCCCGCGCTCGCTTGATCCGCGACGCCGTCGTCGCGTGGGAAGGCAGCATCGAATCATTGCGCCGCGTCAAGGACGATGTCGCCGAAGTTCGCGAGGGCTTCGAGTGCGGCATCGCGCTCGCCAACTTCTCCGATCTCAAAGTCGGCGACCAGATCGAGGCGTACATCGTCGAGAAGGTGGCAGCCACCGAACTATAGAGGTCAGAGGTCAGAGGTCAGCGAAAACTGATTCTTTTCTGACCTCTGACCTCTCGCCTATGTTTTTATGAGACGGCCTGCGAGAGTTGCTGAATTAGTCCGCGAGGAGATCGTGCAGATCGTCGGTTATGAACTGGACGATCCCCGCCTCACGATGGTCACGGTAACGGACGTGCGGATGTCCGAGAATTTGCGCGAGGCGCGCGTCTATGTGACAGTGAGCGGCACGGAGGACGAGGCGGGACAGGCAATGAAAGCGCTTAACCACGCCGCGCCTTACGTTCGTCGCCAGCTCGCTGTCGAACTTAACCTGCGGCACGCGCCGGGAATCTTCTTCGTGCGCGACACGGTCGAGGAAAAGGCCGCGCGTGTCGATGAGCTATTGATGGAAATCGGCCAGCAAAGCAGCCCCCCCGACGACGAGGCCGCCCGGTCGGAAGAAAAGGAGAACAACATGAGGGATGAGGGATGAGGGATGAGGGATGAAAGGAAGCAACTAGTCTTTCCCTCATCCCTCATGCCTCATCCCTCATCCCTCATTGAAAATCATGTTGAGTCAAGTCGTCGAGTTGATCGAGCGGAAGCACCGCTTTGCAATCACCTCGCATGTCCGCCCGGACGGTGACAGTCTGGGATCGTCTTTGGGGCTGTATTGGTTGCTGCTCGCGCTCGGCAAAGACCCGGAAGTGATCATGCGCGATCCGGTCCCGCACGCTTATCAGAAGTTGCCCGGCGTGGGGACGGTGCGCGTGACGCCCGCCGTCGATGTGCCTTACGACGCGGTCTTCGTCATTGAGTGCTCGGACGTAGATCGTCCTGGCCTCATCGATCTGGAAAAGCAACTCGTCGTTAACATCGATCACCATTCGACCACCGCGCTCTTCGGCACCATCAACTGGATCGACTCGACCGCTTCGGCCGTCGGCGAGATGATCTACAATCTCTGCAAGGCCATCGGCGTCCGCCCCTCCAAAGAGATTGCCGAGTGCGTCTATACCGCGCTCGTGACTGACACCGGCTCGTTTCACTACTCAAACACTTCCGAGCGGACGTTTAAGGTCGCGTCTGAGTTGGTGCGGGCCGGGGTCAAGCCGGCGAAGATTTCGCAGGCAGTCTTCAACAACTACCCGTGGAGCAAGCTCGCGCTGCTGAGTGACGTGCTGGCGACGGCGCGGCACGATGCATCGGGGCGCGTGGCGTGGCTGCGCCAGACTTTGGAGATGCAAGAACGCGCCAGCGCGTCGGACGAAGACAGCGATGGCTTCGTTAATTACCCGATGAGTTGCGGCGCGGTCGAGGCGGTCGCGTTTTTGAAGGAGACGGCCCCGGGCGTCTATCGCACCAGCTTGCGTTCGAAAGGCGAGGTCAACGTCGCGCGCATTGCCGAGCGGTTCGGCGGCGGCGGCCACCGCAACGCCGCCGGGTGCGCGCTCTACGGCGATTGGGACGAGGCCGAGGGTGCGGTCGTCCGCCTGCTCGTCGAGGCCGTCGAGCAGCGCGCCAGCAATGGGACCAATGGTCGCGGCGGCGGCGCGTCTTTCGAGTCATCGCCCGCGCCCGAAGAACCGTTGCCGGAAACGGCCGGCGCGAAGAGGTAACAGTGGGTTAAGGATTATCGGGGGGAATCACACGAAGTTGATTCCCCCTGCCCTAGCCGCTCATCCCGTCCGCGTTTATATTTTTAGCCTATGTCTTGGTTTCGCAAAAAGGGACAAAAGATCGAGAGCGTGCCGGCGGACGAGCGCGTGGTGCGGACTGAAGGTATCTTCGTCAAGTGCTTGGAGTGTGAGACACCCCTCTTCAAACGCGATCTGGAAGAGTCGTTACAAGTCTGTCCGAAGTGTAACTATCACTTCCGCATCGGCGCCCGCGAGCGCCTCGCGCTGCTCTACGACGAGGCGGCTTATGAAGAACTGGACAACGATGTGATCTCTTCCGATCCGCTCGGGTTCGTGGATACCAAGCCGTACCCGCAACGACTGGAGCAGGCGCGACGAGCGACGGGCTTGCCGGAGGCGGTCATCACGGCGCGGGGCAAGATCGGCGGGCACGCGGTCTATGCCGGCGCGATGGACTTCAGTTTCCTCGGCGGCTCGATGGGATCGGCCGTCGGCGAGAAGCTCACGCGGATCATTGAGCGGGCGGTGCGTGAACGCGCCGCCGTGATCACGGTCGCCTCTTCGGGCGGCGCGCGGATGCAGGAGGGCACACTCAGTTTAATGCAGATGGCGAAAATCGCAGCCGCGCTCGGCTTGCTCGACGAGGCGCGATTGCCCTTCATCTCGGTCTTGACCGATCCGACCACGGGCGGCGTGACCGCCAGCTTCGCGATGCTCGGCGACGTGATCATCGCCGAGCCGAAAGCCTTAATCGGCTTCGCCGGCCCGCGCGTCATCGAACAGACCATCCGCCAAAAACTCCCTAAAGGTTTTCAGCGTTCCGAATTCCTTCTCGAACACGGAATGCTCGATGCCGTGGTTGACCGCCGAAAGATGCGCGACTTCCTTATCAAATCGCTCAACTTCATGGTCAACCCGGAAATCACGCCCGTCCAGACGATCCTCGATCTCAGCAGTAACGGGCACGGCTCGCTTGACGGGAGAGAGTCGAAAGTCGAAAGTCAAAAGCCGCGGGCTGAAGACAAGCTGCCTTAACTTCGGACTTGTGGGTAATATGCTATAGCGTTACTCAGTTGCGTGCGACCGAGCACAAGAAAGACAGTCCACGCGAAGGCGCGAAGCAGACAAGTCGCTTTCAACTGCTCAACAGCTATAGAGGCCGGGATGTCGTTCGACGAAGCAGTTGCATACCTCCTCGGTCTCGGACATGAGACGCTCGCTGTCAAGCTCGGGCTGGAAAACATCGAACGCCTGCTCGCCGCGCTCGATCACCCGCACCTTTATTTCCCTTCCGTCCAAATCGCCGGCACGAACGGCAAAGGATCGACGGCCGCGATGCTCGACGCCATCTGCCGCGCGGCGGGCGTCCGCGCGGGACTCTACACTTCGCCTCACCTCGTCTCGCTTACCGAACGCATCAGCATCGCGGGAGAATTGATCTCGGATGAAGAGTTCGCCCGCCAAACATATCGCGTCCGCGAGGCGGCGCGGCAACTGCAAGGCACAAGCGGCGCGTTGCCGACGTTCTTCGAGCAGGTGACGGCCATCGCACTTCTCGCCTTTCGCGACGCGGGCATTCAATTGGCGATTCTCGAAACGGGCCTAGGGGGGCGGCTCGATGCGACTACCGCCGTCCGCGCCGCCACCGTCGCGATCACGCCCGTCGCCCTTGATCATCAGGAATATCTCGGCCACACGCTCGCCGAGATCGCCGCCGAAAAAGCCGCCGTCATTCGCCCCAACGTCCGCGCCGTCGTCGCGCCGCAATTGGCGACGGAGGCGCGCGAAGTGATTGTCGCCCGTTGCCATGAGCAAGGCGTCGCGCCGCGCTTCGCGACGCAAGACTGGCAAACTCACGGTGCGACCGCGGACGGTCGCCTCCGCGCCACCTTCCACACCTCACAAGACGTTTACGAGGCTGTGCCACTTGCCTTACGCGGCCGTCATCAATTGACGAACGCGGCCGTCGCCATCGAGTTGGCGGAAGATTTGCGCGAACTAGGCTTCCCCATTTCGCGTGCCGCGATCATTGAAGGGATCGCCACGGCGCGACACGCGGGGCGGCTCGAACTAATCCCCGGCACGCCCGCCATCCTCTTCGACGGCGCGCACAATCCGGCCGGCGCGCGTGCCCTACGCGACTACTTCGACGAATTCACCGCAACGCCGATCACACTCATCTTCGGCGCGATGCGCGACAAGGATTTACATGAGATCGGTGCCACGCTCTTCCCCGCCGCCCGACAACTAATCCTGACACAACCGACTAATCCACGCGCCGCCTCAGTCGCGGACTTGCGCCGCGTCGCGCCGCTGTCGCAACCAACGGAGGGCGGTCGCGTCATCTTCGCTCCGTCTCCGGCTGAGGCGCTTGACACTGCCATGCGACTAACCCCGCCCGACGGAATCATCTGCGTGACCGGCTCGCTGTACCTGATCGGCGAGACGAAACGCCTGTTGGCGGACAGGCAGCGCGGCTTGAATCACCAAGATTAAAGTGTAAGCGTTCAGCAGTAGCGATCAACGATCAGCTAAAACTAAAGTAAGCGCGGGCCTTTCGTTTGGCTAAACAAGGCGCGCAATTGAAAGACCAGCGCGACCGCTGACTGGCTGACCGCTGAAGGCTGATAGCTGAATGCTTACGTTAAAGTTTAAGATGATGGTCGTCGTCTCACCGTCGCAGACGCCGCCGGAGGAGACACCAGCAGCTATGGACACATCAGACAAACCCGCGCCCGAAGTGCTTGCCAGCGAAGACGTATTTCAAGGGCCGGTATTTACGGTTTCCGTTGACACCGTGCGCGAGGCCGGGCAGACGCACCGGCGCGATGTGGTGTGGCATCCGGGAAGCGCGGCTGTCGTGGCCGTCTATGACGACGGAACCATCGGACTGGTGCGGCAATACCGGCACCCGGCGGTGAAATACTTGTTGGAGATTCCGGCGGGTAGCCGCGGCGACTTCGAACTGCCGGAAGAATGCGCGGCGCGCGAATTGGAAGAAGAGTTGGGCGTCGTGGCCGGGCGGTGGGAGAAGCTGACAGAGTTCTTCGTCTCGCCCGGCTTCTGCGGCGAAAAGATGTGGCTCTATCTTGCGACCGACCTGACCGCAACCGGACAGCGTTTGGAAGACGACGAGTTGATCGAGATCGTGCGCGTTTCTTTCCCGCGCGCTTTCGAGATGATCGAAGCCAACGAGATCGAAGACGCCAAAACGATCATCGGCCTCACCATGGCCGCCGCGCGCCTCGGCATCATCGTGGATACGGACGAGGCGCAAACCTGCACGACCTGAAGAAATTGATGAAGGCGAAATCATGAATGATAAATAGAAGGCATCCGCTTTCAAATTTTTATTCATCATTCATCATTTCGCATTCATCATTTCTGCTCTTTCCTTTTCGGGCGATGTAGTTGACGCTGTCGCGTTCGCTCTCTTACACTCGCCGAATCGTGGACACACCAACTCAGCCGGCTGCCGCCGACACCCAAGATGAAGCAGCGGCTTACACAGTAGCCGATATACAGGCGAGTAGTAGTAGCGCGCTCGACACGGCCGCGACTGTCGCTCCGCCTTCTGCTTTGAGTCCTGACAATCCGCCCTGGGGCGTAGCGGCCGGGATCGGTGTGTGGCTCGCGAGCGTGGCGCTGCTCGTCCTCATCCAGAGCTTCGCAGTCGTCCCTTACGCACTCTCGCAA
>JACCRA010000177.1 GCA_013813825.1 Pyrinomonadaceae bacterium
CGCGATTGGCGGCTTGAGCGTTGGCGAAGAGAAGTCGGTGATGTACGAAGTGATCGAGCGGCTCGCGCCTCGGATGCCGGCGGAGCAGCCGAGGTATTTGATGGGCGTCGGGACGCCGGAGGATTTGCTCGAAGCCGTAGCGCGCGGCGTGGACATGTTCGACTGCGTGCTGCCCACGCGCAACGGCCGTACCGGCCAAGCCTTCACTTCGCGCGGAAAACTGAACATCAAAAACGCCCGCTGGACGACGGACGGGCGCCCGCTGGACGAGAGTTGCGAATGCTCCGTCTGCCGGCGATATTCGCGCGCTTATCTGCGGCATTTAACGCAGGCGGGCGAGATGTTGGCGAGTATCTTGTTGACACATCACAACCTTGCCTTCTTCCTTGACACCATGAGACGTGTCAGGCAAGCTATCCGGTCTGATAATTTCATGCGATTTCGGCGAGAGTTTTCAGAGCAGATCAACTCCGGTTTGGAGTGAGCGCGAGCCGTGCCGCCACGGGTCACAAGACCTTCCCGTCAAGCTCTGTTGCCACCCGATTGAGAACTTGCTGAACAGCGTTTTGGCGTGTGCGAATCGCTCGCGCCCGCACATTTTGTTTCACTTCCGAGACTCAACGAAATGACGTTTGCCTTCTTCCTACTTTTTCAAGGCGGCTTCGGAGCTTTGGCCGCGCAACTCGTCCCGTTCATCGCTATCTTCGCCATTTTCTATTTCCTTGTCATCATGCCGCAACGCCGTCGCCAGCAGGAATTGCAAGCAACCATCAGCGCGATCAAGGCCGGCGACCGGATCGTGACCAACGGCGGCATCCTTGCCACTGTCACGGTGGTGAAAGATAAATCGCTGCTGATTCGTAGCGCCGACAAATCGATTCTGGAAATCTCGCGCAGCGCAGTCGCCGGCTTGCAACAGGAAGAAGAGAAAAAGGGGATTTAGCAGTCAGCGGTCAGCCATCAGCGAGCAGTTGATTCCAAGCTGAGCGCTGATGGCTGACCGCTGATCACTGATAGCTTTTATGAAAAAGAATCTTCGCACGCGCACTATCATCATCATCGCCGTGACCGTTATTTCGCTCTACGCGGTGTTAGGGCCGCGCCGCCGTCCCGTGCTCGCGGACTTTACTTGGAACGGCGTTAAGCAGAATCTGCGGGACAATATCCGCCTCGGTCTTGACCTCAAAGGCGGCTCGCACCTCGTCATGCAGGTGCAGTCACGGGAGTATTTGGAGAAGCTGACGGCTAACGTCGCGGTTGGTTTGGACAATGCCGCCAAAGCCGCCGGTTACAACGTGACTGCGGTGCGCCCGGAAGCGTCGGGCAACGATTACCGCGTCGTGTTAGAGGCCGCCGACGCTTCCAAAATCGAAGAGATTCGCCAGCAGTTGCCGAACAAGACGAACGATCTTGATCCGAGCATCTGGAGTTCGTCGGTCAACGGCAACCGGATCGTGTGGGAGATGAGCGCGACCGCAAAGCGCGCGTTAGGCGATCAGGCCGTCGAACAGTCGATGCGAATCATTGACAGCCGCATCAATACGGTCGGCGTCGCAGAGCCGACCTTGCAAGAGCACGGCGCGCAAGGCTCGCACCAGATTCTGTTGCAGATGCCGGGCATCGACGACCCGGAGCGGATCAAAAAACTGATCGCCGCCGAATCGCGGCTCGAACTGATGAAGGTTATTGGCTCCGCGAACCCCTCGCCGATCACGACTTACGCGACGGAGCAGGAAGCCATCCAATCGCTCGGCGGGCAGGTGCCGGCGAACCGCCGAGTGCTGCCTTATTCGGAGCGCGACGAGCCGACCGCCGCTGCCGGCGGCGCGACGCCGGATGATAACCAGCCGTCACGTTACGTCATCGTCGAGACGCCGGCGGTGGTGGACGGCAACGATTTGCGCGGCGCGGATGCTGTCTCGACCACCGGCAGTGAAAGCGATTACCAGATCGCGTTTTCGCTGAAGCCGGCGGGCGCGGAGAAATTCGGCCAGTGGACGGGCGCGAACGTCGGCCAATACATGGCAATCGTGCTCAATGGCAAGGTGCAGTCAGCGCCCTACATCAAATCGCAGATCACGGATCGCGGCGAGATCAGCGGGCGCTTCACGAAAACTTCGGCGGAGGACTTGGCTTTGACGCTGCGTTCGGGCGCGCTGCCCGCTACGCTCAAATTTATCGAAGAGCGCACAGTCGGGCCGAGCCTCGGCGCCGATTCGATCCGTGCCGGCGTGACGGCCTCCGTGGCCGGACTGATTCTCGTGATCATCTTCATGGTCTTTTATTACCGCGGCTCAGGCGTGAACGCTGTCATCGCGTTGCTCTTGAACATGATCATCACCATCGCGTCGCTGGTCTTTTTCGACGCGACGCTGACGCTGCCCGGCATCGCCGGTTTTATCTTAACCATCGGCATGACCGTCGATACGAACGTGCTGATCTTCGAACGCATCCGCGAGGAGTTAGAGACTGGTAAGACCGTCGCCTCGGCCGTTGAGCAAGGGTTCGCGCGCGCGTTCGTGACCGTCATCGATACGCACGTCACGACGATTGTTTCGGCGCTCTTCCTGTTTATTTTCGGCACCGGCCCGATCCGCGGCTTCGCCGTCACGCTTGTCCTCGGCCTCTTGGCGAACTTGTTCTCGGCCGTCTATGTCTCGCGCACGATCTTTATCTGGCTGCTGAACCGCAAAGGGCGGCGCGCCGAAACGCTCAGTATTTAACTTCAGTGACGAGGGACGGGTGACGAGGGACAAGCTAAAACTTGTTCTTGCTCGCCACTCGTCACCCTCACTTATCACTTTTTATTACCATGATTCGTATCCTTCATAACGTCAAAATCGACTGGCTCGCCAAACGACGCATATTCCTGATTTTCTCGGCTCTGCTGTTGCTGGCGGGCTTGGCGTCAGCCATTATTCGCTATGGGCTGCCGAATACTGAACCGTTCAACTTGGGTGTTGATTTCAAGGGCGGAACACTCCTGACCGTTAAGTTTAAGCAACCGCCCAACGAGGACGCGATCCGCAACGCGCTGGCGCAGCAAGGTATCGGCGACGCCATCGTGCAGACGGCCGGCAAGCCCGATGAGTTGCTGATTAAAGTTCCGTTGCAGGGCGAGAGCGAGAGCGGCGTTGCCGAAGCGGCGGCGCAGGTGGACCGGGGGCGCGATCTGGCCGTCGGCGCGTTGAGCACTGTCGGCAAAGTCGGGCGACTCGGCGAAGGCAATGATGTCGAGATCATCGGCACCGACGCGGTCGGGGCGGTCGCGGGACCGGCGTTGCGAAATCGCGCCGTGGCCGTAACGCTGCTGGCGCTCGTCGGCGTGCTGCTCTACATCGCGTTTCGCTTCGAGTGGACGTATGGTGCGGCGGCCGTCATCACCGTCTTTCACGACGTGCTGGTGACGCTCGGCTTCTTCTCCGTCTTTCAATGGGAAATAAACTTGACGGTCATCGCCGCGTTCCTCACGCTCGTCGGCTTCTCCGTCAACGACACCATCGTTACCTTTGACCGCATCCGCGAAAATTTGCGTTTGCGCCGCCGCGACTCGCTTTATAACATCACCAACGAAGCGATCAACCAGACCCTCTCGCGCACCGTGATTACAGCCGGCCTTGTCTTCTTATCGGTGTTAGCACTGGTGCTCTTTGGCGGCGAGGTGCTGCGCGGCTTTTCGCTGGCGTTGTTCATCGGCGTCATCATCGGGACGTACTCGACTATTGCTATCGCCAGCCCGATCATGGTGTGGTGGCAACAGCGACTGGAAGCCAAAAACAAACTGGTTCCGGCCAGCGCCGTGAGAGTCGCGGCCGGTGCGGCGAGCACTCCGCCGAGGCCGCGCGGCCCGAAAGCCCGTGCTGCTGCGCCCGGTTCACAGGGCGCCGCCCGCTAGCAACTTGTTCATCGCGGGTAAAAATTCTTTGTGCTTGACTTCGACGCGGCAGGCGACTTAGACTGTGCCGCGTTGCTGGCCAATTAAATAGCTTTTCAAACGCGCCGGTCTCCACTCGCACGTGTTCGCCTTGATTGCAGGAGACTGGTGCGAATGTCTGTACCTAAACGGTCGGACACAAGTCTGTCTTGTGCAGCGCGCTACGGGAGCAATCCCCGACTGCCCGTGTTAGCGCGCTTGACCGTTGCGACATAACCCCCTCAATTTTTTCGGTAATAACACATTGAGTGAGCAGTTCATCGGCGACGTTTTGGAACAAACTCACTTCAGAGACATCTAAGAACTTGACGACTTCGTAATCCCGCTCCACTGGCACCGGCTGAGAGAAGGAGAGACAAGATGTTCGATAAGTTAGTTGAATCTACTTCAAACAAGCAGGACTTTGCGAGAAAGGGTTCGTTCTTTCTCGGCACGATGGTCATCTACGGCGTGTTGATAACGGCGGCAATGGTCGCGAGTATCTATTTCTACAACGCCAACCTTGACGCGCAGAACTTAGAGTTGGTGACGCTGGTGGCTCCCGTCCCCGTGCAAGCCGCGCCAGAAC
>JACCRA010000194.1 GCA_013813825.1 Pyrinomonadaceae bacterium
GCCGAGACGAAAAGCCCGAATAACCGCGACGGCAACCGCGAAATTTTTCTTTACGACTACGCCCAGCGCCGCATCTTCCAGATCACGAATACAAAGCACGCGCTCGTGCCTTCGGCCAATAATCCGACCGTGAACAGCAACATCGTCGTCGAGGTAAGCAACAACCGTCCCATGCTCAGTCGTGATGGCCGGTGGATCGTTTTCAGCTCGAACGCTTTCAATCAGAACGTCGCCATCAGCAGCCCCTTCGACTTTGACGGCGACGTGCAGGCCAACGAAGACGCGCTGAAGCTCGACGGCAACCAAGAAATTTTCCTCTACCGCATTCCCGACGTGCCTATCGTTGATCTGACGAGCGGCGCGGATGTCCCTTTCATCAATTTGCAGCAAAACGCTTTCACGCGCGTCACGAACACGCCCGCGAGCCGCCTCCCGACTCCCGGCAGCGCGACGCAAGCGCCCTTTGTTGCCGACGACAATCGCGAAGCATCAATCAATGATCGCGGCACGCGCATCGCTTTCGTCTCCACGCGCAATTCCTTGCCGATCACCAACGCTGGGGCGGGCGCTCGCGCCGGTAACGCCGACTTGAACCCGAAAGTTTTCGTTTTCAACGCCACCGCCGGCACCTTCTCGCAAATCACTTTTACTTCGGGGCTGTTGACTTTCAACTCCAACCCTTCGATCTCCGGCGACACGACGAGCGACACATCCGCCGAGAATCCGACCTCCGTGATCGCGTTCGCCTCGAACGCCACAGTGCTGACGGATAACAGTGCCAACAACGCCGCCGCCACCAACGCGGACGCCAACGGCGAAATCTTCTTCGCCAACTTCAACGGCGTGACCGACACCGTCACCACGCAAGTGACGAAGACGCGCACCACGACCGCCGGCTTCGTCCTCAACGCCTTCAGCTTCGGTCGCCGCCTGAGTCGCGACGGCAACTTCATCGCCTTTGAGACTGTCGCCACCGATCCGGGCAACAACGCCGACACCGCTTCAGGTTTGGATACGGTCTTCGTCTATAACATCGCCGCCCAGTCTTTCACGGCCATCGGCCCGCGCCCGACTGCCGACGATAGGAATAACGATGTGGTCTTCCGCTTTCCGGTCTTTGCCGGACTCGGCGCTGAGACGCGCGTCGTCTTCATCTCTTCGTTGAACATCACGGCCAGCGGCACGCGCGTTAATTTCAACGATGCCAGTGGCTTGAATCCGAGCCGCCGCGTGCAGATTTTCGCCGCGCCGGTCGCCGGGCCGAGCGCCGCGCAGCCAGTCGTCCGGTTGAGCAACACGCCGGCGGCTCCGTCGGGGCGTGACACAGCTTCGCCACAGCCGTTCGTCTCCGACACGGTTGAGCGACTCGCCTTCTCAATCGCTTTGATCGAATTGGGCACCGGCAACGCCGACGGCACCGTCGAGGCTTACTATCAAGTGCTGCCGCCCACGCAAGGCGCGAACGTGACGCCGGGTGCGGACGTGATTCAATACTTTACCGGCGCATCGCAGCGCCCGGTTCTAACGCCGACCGCATCGCCGAGTCCGACGCCGACCCCCAGCCCGACGCCTGCGGCGACGCCTCTGCCCGGCCTCGCGCCCGGCATGATCGCCATCGTCCGCACCACGTCTGGATCGGGCGTCACTTTTTCAACAACGACTTTTAACGGCAATTGCCCGGCTGAGAACCCGAACTGCGCCGCGGCTTCGGAAACGCGCCGCAGCCCGTCTTTGCCCGTCGAGTTGGGCGGCGTCTCGCTGTCGATTGCTAACGCCGCCGCCGGCCTCTATTTCGTCGGCCCGAATGAAATTCAGTTCGTCGTGCCACCGGGTTTAGCCGCCACGGTCAACAGCGGCGGGCAACTTTTGACGGCTGGGACCAACAGTGCCCTAGCGCTGGTGATTCGTGTCAGAGAGGGCGCGGGCGTCGTCCGCACCATCCGCAGCCAGATTCAGATCACTCCCGTGCAGCCCGACGTTTTCACCGTCGGAGTTGCTAACCGCGCCGCCATCTTTAACGTCACACTGCTGGGCACGATGATGGAAGAACCGCCGGAAGGTTTCCCGGTCACGACCAATGACGCCAGCGGTCAACCTGTCCCGACCGTTCTGGCGCTGATGACAACCGGCGTGCGAAACGCCACGGCCAGCCAGATCACAATCACCATCGGCGACCGGGCTTTCACCGGCGCGACTCAGGTCTTACGCATCAGACCGACCGACACGCCCGGCATCGAACTGATCGATTTCCAACTGCGCGCCGATGTGGCCGGCATTGGCGATCAGCCGATCATCGTCTCGATCAACTCCGGCGGCCCCGGCACGTTCACCAGTCGCCCGGCCGATACCGCGCCCCGCGTCCGCATCCGGTAACAGAGATTGAAAAAGGAGAAGGGAGAAGGGAAAGAGCGTAGTGATCCCTTCTCCCTTCTCCTTTTTTAATTTTGCTAATTCGCTTATGTTCATCGGCATTGACGGACTCCCGCTCGGCGCTCCCAAGACCGGCATCGGCCACTACACTTTCGAGTTGGCGCGGGGATTGGCGGCGCTCGCGCCCGCAGTCGAGTTTGAACTGATCGCGCCCGCTCCGCCTGAACCGCCTCCTGCCGATCACACACACGACTGGCCGGCCAACATGCACGCTGTCCATGCGCCGGTCAACCGGCTCGTCAAACATTGGTGGACGATTGGTTTGCCGCTCTACGCCCGCCGCCGCCCGTTCTCCCTCTTTCACGGCACTAACTACAATATCCCGCTCTGGAATCAGTGCCCGGCCGTTGTCACGATTCACGATCTCTCGCTGTTGTTGCACGCGGAGACGCATCGCGAGGAGTTGGTGCGAAGTGGCCGGCGTCGCTTGCCGGTGATGATCAGGGCGGCGCGGAAGATTATTACCGATTCCGCAAGCGTCAAACGTGAGATTTGCCAGCACCTCGGCGTGTCGCCGGAAAAGATCGCCGTCGTGCCGCTGGCGCCGCGCCGCGCGTTTTGCCCCGTCGAGCCGCCACAGATCGCGGAGACGCGCGGCCGGCTTGGCATCGAGGAAAATTTTCTGTTGTTCGTCGGGACGGTTGAGCCGCGCAAGAATCTGATCACGTTGGTGCGCGCCTTCGACGAGTTGTTGCGGACGACCGCACACCGCCCGCAACTCGTCATCGCCGGGCAGCAAGGTTGGCTCAACGACGACTTGTTTCGCTTAGTCGAAAGCTCCGGCGTCGGCGACCGTATCCGCTTCACCGGCTACGTCTCGGACGCGGATTTGTGCGCGCTTTATTCATCCTGCCGGGCTTGCATCTATCCTTCGCTCTACGAAGGGTTCGGTCTGCCGCCGCTCGAAGCGATGGCCTGCGGCGCGCCGGTCGTCACGAGCCGCATTCCGGTGCTCATTGAAACTGTCGGGGCGGCGGCCCGCCTCTTCGAGCCGACTGATGTGCCGGCCCTCGCGCGCCATCTCGCGGAACTGTTGGCGGACGAAAACGCGCGGCGACACCTCTCGCTGGCGGGGGCCAAGCGCGCGGCCGGGTTCACTTGGGAGCGCACCGCACGTCTGACGTGGGCTGTTTATGAAGAAATTTGGGCGGCGGAAAAGAAGAAGGCGCGCGGCGTGGTTGGTGTCGGCGCGTAAAAGAACAAGGCCGGCTTCCCCGCGGGGGAGCCGGCCTTGTTCTTTTACGGAAAAGCGGTTAGCGCGCTTAGAAGCGGTTGCGGTACTCGGTCGAGTAGGCGAAGCCCCAGACCATGTGCTTGTAATCGCCGGGATGGGCAGCCAGATAAACGAGCCAGTTGTTGTAGCCTTCGGGTTCGGGATCACGGCGCAGGTAGCCGAAATACTGCATCGCGACAAACGCTGGGTCGTACTCTTTATTGAACTCTTCGGGGCTTTCGACAATCGCCCGGAGCACCTGCGCCCTCGTCTTCGCGCCGCTCGTTAAATCGGCGATCAACTGGGCGCGGTTCGAAACAGTAATGCCTGCGGTCTGCAAAATTCCATCGACATAGGCGGTCGGCGAGAGAGTCGTCGGATATTTCTGCAAAAACTCTGCTCGCTGCACCCACGCATCGCTAAAAGCCGTGCGCTTCTGCTCGACTTCGGCCGTGGTGGTGCCGGTGACGCTTCGCATGTCTGGGATGATTTCAACATAGAGCGGTTGGCGTCCGAGGCTGGCTTTGTAGAAGCGATAGACGAAGTAGCCTTTCAGTTGAAACTCTTCAGATTGGAAGAAACTCTTCGAGACCTCAACCCGCCTGCCGTTCTCCCCGTCGAGGCAGTTCCGGTCGCCGTTGCAACCGGCAAGCACGTTCAGCCATGCGGCAAAACCGCCGGATTCCGGGAAGCGCGAGAGGAAGTCAATGTACTGTTGTTGAACGAAGAAGTCGCTATCGTCGATGGTGATCGGGGTGTTCGTCCCCGGCCGCAGGCGGAGGGGTTTAACTCTCGCCGTGCCGTAGAAAAGATCGGAAGGCAGCGTCGGGTCTTCCGTCACGATGCGGAGGGTCGGCGCGCCCTGTCCCAACGCGGACAGCGACAATAAGGCGATGGTCAGGCCAACAAGAAGAAGTCTGTGCATATTAGTTACTCCCGGTGCTCTTGCAAACGGTGGGAAGGTGACTTTTTTGAAGCTTGGAAACCGTTGGAAGAGCCGAGGCTACTCAAAATTGCTGCGCCCTTAGAAGCCGCAGCCCAACGGTCAAGTATCGTAGCCTGCTCTCAGAGACTTTGTCAATAATTACTATTGCCGAGCCGTAATGCCTCAGTTATGCGCGGAAGTTCGAAGGTAGTTTTCAAGTTCGTTCAACTTTTCGCCAACCCGCGCGAGATTTGCCGCGCATAACTGAGGCATTACAGCACCATAGTAATCCTTCAGTGAAATGCGATAGACGTGGCGCAAGCCGCTAAACTTAGGCTGAAGCGTACCTCACCCAAGCTCGACGGCTTGCATCACGTCGCTGGAGGAATTACGGCTGGCCGAAGCGCAGGCGGTACTCCTGCGAGTTCATGAAGCCGTTGACCATTGTGCGAAAGTCCGTCGGGTTCTGGTTCAGGTAGCGCAGCCATGCGTTGTAGCCGTCCGTTTCCGGGTCTCTCCGCAGATAGCCAAAATACTGCATGGCGACGAACGCGCCGTTGTATTCGTGTGCATCCACCGATGGGTGTTCGACGATGGCCCGCAGAACATCGGCGCGCGTCTTGCGTCCGGCTTGCAGGTCGGCGATCAGGGTGTCGCGCGTGACTGAACCGTTGAGCAACGCGCCGGCAGTGTGCAGCAGCGCGTCAACATAGGCCGTTGCTGATAGTGTGAGCGGATAGCGGTTCGTGAATTCCGCGCGCCCGGTAAACGAGTTGGCGAAGGCGTTGCGTTTGGCGAAGACTTCCTCCGGGGTCTGACCTGTGACGCCGCGCATGTCGCGGATGATCTCTTCGTAGCGCGGGAGCCGCCCCAAGCTGACCTTGTAGAAGAGGTAAACGAAGTAGCCTTTCAGTTGAAACTCCTGCGAGCGGAAGAAACTGCCGCTGACTGTGACGCGGTCGCACTGCGGGTTATTGTTCACGTCCGAACAGTTCTGCAAAACTCTCAACCACGCTGCCAACCCGTCCGGCTCCGGCTCGCGCGAAAGAAAGTCGAGGTACTGCATTTGCACAAAGAACGCCGGCTGATCAATCGGGTTCGCGGTCGCGTGCGGGTCGTTGTCGGCGATAATCAGGGCGCTCTCGACGGTCGTGGCCTGCGACTGAAAGACGGCCCCGATTGGGCGGCTGAGACGCAGCGAGAGAGTCTCTGTGCCTTCGTCGTAGGCGTCGTCAATGACGGGGATGGTGAAAGTCTGCTGTGCCTGATTGGGCGCGAAGTGGAGCGTGTCCACTGTCGTGGCGTAGTCGCAGCGGGCGTAGGCCGTGCCGTTTCTCACG
>JACCRA010000209.1 GCA_013813825.1 Pyrinomonadaceae bacterium
AATGATGAATGAAAAGCGGAAAGCCCTTGTCTTTCATTCATCCTTCATCCTTCATCCTTCATCCTTATCTTTTAGTTTCCGCCGGCTTCCGTCGTCGCATTGCTGTTGATGGCGGCGAGGGCGTGGCGGGCTTGCGTGGCTTTGTCGCTGTGGCCGTGGCGCTGGTAGAGATCGGCGAGACGGCGCAGAGCCGTTTCGGAATTGGGTTGGAGTTTGCGCGCTTCCTCGTAATGGGTGATCGCATCTGACTCGCGGCCGGCGCGTTCGAGCATCGCGGCGACGTTGAAGCGGGCGGTCAACTCGCCGGTCGCGCGCTTAAAGCTCTTGAAGGCGTCGTCGTACTTGCCGAGGCGCGATTGCGCGAGCGCGAGGTTGTTCCAGATGCGCTCGTCGGCGGGCGCGAGTTTGGCGGCGCGCTTGAGGCGTTCGACGGCCGCGCGATAGTTGCCGTTGAGGTACATCGAATAGCCGAGATTGTTCAAGGTCTGCGCGTCCTCGCGCGTGATGTCGAGCGCGTTCTCGTAAGAATCTTTGGCGCGGTCGTGCAATCCTTTGCGGTCGTAGGCAACAGCCAACAGGTTATGCGCTTTAGCGAGCCGGGCGTCGAGCGCAATGGCGCGCGAGAGTTCGCCAATCGCCTCGTTCAAGCGATTGTCGTTCAAGTAATCCTGCCCACGCTCTAAGTAATCTTTCGCCGACTGGCCGCCATTCTCGCGCTTCGCGGCGGGCGCGGAGTTGGCATCTTCGACGCGCATTAAAGGCGAGCTTTCAAACCGTGCCGCGTCTTCGGCGGATGGCCGCTGCATTTTCTTGTCGTCTTTGAAAAGATTGCCGACGGCCTTAAACGGCGCTTTGAAAAAACGCGCGAAGCGATTGCCTTTCTTCTTCGGCGCGACTTCGGTGTTGGCGTCGATCACGCCGGTGGCGGCCCCGTCGGCGGCGACGATGTTGGCGGCCTCGTCGCCCTCGCGCTCGTCGGTTTCCGCGCTCCACAGGGCGGTCAGGCCAACGGTCATGAACAAGGCGAAAAAGATGGCGATGATGCTGCGATGGCGCATAACTTCAAACCTCCTCACTACGGTGACGGGCGACGGGTGACGAGCAAAGACAGTTTCCGGTTTTAACTCGTGACTCGTCACAGCATTTACATTTTGCCGAACGTATCCATGAGGTTCAGGGCAGCCGGGCCGAGGATGGCGATGAACAAAGTCGGGAACAAGAAACACGCCAGCGGGAGCAGTAGTTTGACCGCCGCTTTCTGCGCGGCCTGCTCGGCGCGCTGGCGGCGCTTCGTGCGTAGGCTGTCGGCGTAGATTCGCACCGCCCGCGCGATGGACGTGCCGAAGCGGTCGGTCTGAATCAGCATCGCGACCAGACTTCTCAAGTCTTCGACGCCGGTGCGCTCGGCTAGATTCCTGAGCGCCTCGTCGCGCTCGCGGCCGACGCGGATTTCCAGATTCGTCAACTCGAACTCGTCGCTGATGTCCGGGTGCGTGTCCTTCAACTCTTCGCCCACTCTGACCATCGCCGCGTTCAACCCAAGACCCGCCTCAATTGAGATGACCATCAGATCGAGAGCGTCGGCCAAGCCCCAGCGGACGCGCTGTTGCCGGCTCTTGATCATCCGTTTCAAGAAATAGCGCGGCAAAAAGAAGCCCGCGACGAAAGACAGGAGAATGTACATCAGCGCGCTTTCCAGCGGCTTCGCTAGCATCGCGCACACGATGGCGGCGACGGCCGGGAAGGTGACGAGGGACACTAACTGAATGGCGCGGAAGACAACTGGCGCATTAACCGAACGGTAGCCGGCTTGCATCAATTGCTTTTGCAGCTTCTTGGCTTCGGCGGCCGACGGCGGCGCGATCTTTCGCAACGGCGCGGCCATCCGCTCGGCCAACCCGCTGGCGATGTCCGACTCCGGCCGCACCAACGTCGCCGCCGCTGCCGGCGCGAGATTGCCCTGCTCGTCGGCCATTTGCCGCAGCCGCTCGCTGGACGCGCTCGCTGGCCGGAACATGGTCCAATAAGCCGCCAGCACAGCCAGCGTGATACACACGAAAGTCGAAAGCGCAATGATGATAACCATAGCAGTAGTAATCAGCAGTCAGCAGTCAGTTATCAGCCAAAGCCATCGGACAATCAGTAGTCAGTCTTTGGCTGATAGCTGACTGCTGATGGCTGATGGCTCCTAAATCTTAATCCGCAAAATCTTCCGCACGATCAACATGCCGGTGGTTTGCAGGAGGAGGGCGGCCATGATCAGTTTGTGGCCGCGCGGATCGTAGAGCATGACGCTCATGTATTCGGGGTTCATCACCGCGACCGCGAGGACGACGAAGATCGGCAGGCCGCAGAGAATCCACGCGGACATGCGCGAACTGGTCGTTAAGGTCTTCAAATCTTCCATGATGCGGAATCGCTCGCGGATGGTTTGTGCCACCTTCTCCAACACTTCAGCCAGATTGCCGCCCGTCTCGCGCTGGATGAGGATGGCCGTGATGCACATCCGCAGATCGAGGAGCGGGACGCGGCGCGCCAGATTTTCGAGCGCCAGTTTCAGCGAGAGGCCGAGATTCTGTTCTTCGTAAGTTTTGCGAAACTCCGCCGCCACCGGATCGGGCATCTCGTCGGCGATCATGTGCAGCGATTCCGAAAAAGCGTGACCGGCCGAAAGGGCGCGGCTGACCAACTCCAGCGTATCAGGCAACTGTTCGAGAAACTTGTTGAGCCGTTGCCGCCGTTTCCAATAGACGTGAACGAACGGCACTGCCGCCGCCGCCACTCCCGCCAGCACCATCAAGATGATCGAAATCGTCAACATCGACGCGGCCATCGCGGCGATCATCCCCGCCATCGCCGAGAACATCAGCAAGCGCGTCACCGTGATGTGCAGATCGGCCTGATCGAGCGCCTGCTTGAAACGCCCCGCCACCTGCACGCGCACCATCATCCGGTCGAGCAGCGGAATCTCGCTCATCAGATCGAGACGCGCGAGCTGCACGTCCACGTCGTCCGTGTGCGCCGAATGAATCAACGCTTCCGCCACCCGCTGCTTCAACTGCGCGCGGCGCTTATCCGTGCTCCGCGTCGCCAACAAATACAGCGCGAAGGTCAGGAACAGGCAGAAGATGAAAACTATAAAAGGAATCATGGGTCTTAGCTTTCAGCGATCAGCTTTCAGCAATCAGCAATCGATCATCAGCTTTTGCTGACGGCTGACTGCTATTCTTCAAAAAACACCCGTGGCAGTTGCATCCCGTAAACTTTGAGGCGTTCGGCGAAGCGGGGGCGGACGCCGGTGGGGCGGAAGCGGCCGATGACGCGACCATCTTTGTCCACGCCTTTGCGCTCAAACTGGAAAATCTCCTGCATCGTGATCGTCTCGCCTTCCATGCCGGTGATCTCGGAGATGGAAGTGATGCGGCGCGTGCCGTCCGAGAGGCGCGCGGCCTGAATCACGAGGTCGAGCGCGGAAGCGATCTGCTGGCGCATCGCGCGATCCGAGAGTCTCATGCCGGTCATCTGAATCATCGTTTCGAGCCGCGCCACCGCGTCGCGCGGCGTGTTGGCGTGAACCGTCGTCAACGATCCATCGTGGCCGGTGTTCATCGCCTGCAACATGTCGATGGCTTCGCCGCCGCGCACCTCGCCGATCACGATGCGGTCGGGACGCATACGCAAGGCGTTCTTCACCAGATCGCGTTGCGTTACTTCACCGCGCCCTTCGATGTTGGCCGGTCGGGTTTCGAGGCGGACGACGTGCGGTTGTTGCAGTTGCAACTCCGCCGAGTCTTCAATCGTAACGATCCGCTCGCCTTCAGGGATGTAGGCCGACAAGGCGTTTAAGAGCGTCGTCTTGCCCGCGCCGGTGCCGCCGGAGATGAGGACGTTGAGTCTGGCTCTGACGCACATCTCGAACATGTCGGCGATGTCTTTGGTGAGCGCGCCGATCTCGATCAGCTTGTGCATGCGGAGCGGCTCGGCCCCGAAGCGGCGGATCGAGAGCACGGGGCCGTCCAACGCGAGCGGCGGGATGATGGCATTGACGCGCGAGCCATCGGGCAGGCGGGCGTCAACCATCGGTGACGATTCGTCGATGCGGCGGCCGACCGTTGAGACGATGCGCTCGATGACCCGCATCAAATGTTCGGAGTCCTTGAACGTCACGTCGGTACTTTCGATCTTGCCGCGCCGCTCGACGTAGATGCTGTATGGCGAATTAACCAGTATGTCGGAGATGGTCGAATCGGCGAGCAGCGGTTCGAGAGGGCCAAGCCCGAACAATTCGTGGCGCACTTCCTCGACGAGGCGCTCGCGCTCGTTCATCGACAGCGGCGTGCGTTCGACGGCAAGCAACCCTTCGGCCAGCTTCGCCACCTCGGAGTGCAGTTGATCGGGTTCCAACTGGCCGAGCTTAGTCAAGTCCATCCGGTTGATGATCGCCCGGTGCAGCCGCGACTTCATCTCCTGAAAAACCTGCTGCGTCGCCGCCGCTTCTTCGCCCCGCACCAACGGCACGATGTTCCCCGGCGTTTCTCTGATAAGTCTTTCGCGTAATGACATGGGTTTAAGAGCAATCAGCTTTCAGCAGTCAGCTTTTATTCTCTCATTTAGCCTGACCGTTTTAATCTGCGCTGATTGGTTTCACTCCTTAGCTTTAGCTGATAGCTGACGGCTGAACGCTGATAGCTTTTAGATCGCCGCCGGCGCTTTCTCTTTGCCGATGCGGGCGCGGAGATTGAAGTTCGGATCGCCGGTTGGTTGGCGACGGAAGAATGAATTCATGAGTCCCTTGCGCGGCTCCGCGATGGACGCGGCTGGCGCTTCGCCGCTGATGGTCGCGGCGATGCGGCGGATTTCGGCGGCGATGCGCGATGAAGGATCGGATTCGACGAGCGGCTGGCCGAGGTTGATCGAGTTCACCGTCGTCAGATAATCGCTTTGGATGAAGGCCGTCACCGGCTGGCCGAGGAAGCGTTCGACTTGGCGCAGATCGAGATCAATCTGCTTCGACCAGCGATTGACGACGATGCGGACTTTGTGGCGCGGATAGCCGAGGCGGTCGAAGATGGCGAGAGCGCGTTGCGTGCTGCGAATGGCCGGGATGTCAATGGACAAAACGAGCACGATCTCGTCGGCCTGATCGAGCGCCGCCAGCGTGATCGAATCGAACGTGTGCTGCGGATCGATGACGACGTAATCAAAACGCTCGCGCAGCACTTCCAAGACTTCAAAAATGTGCTCCGGCTCGATGTCGTCGGCGAGGTCGGCTTCGCGCGGCGCGGCCATCAACGAGAGGTTTGTGGAGTACGGCGCGAGATAGCTTTTGAGGAGCGAATCGTCCACGCGGGCGCGGTTTTCGACGAGATCGGAGATCGAGAATTTCGGATCGACGCCGAGGAATAAGGCGAGATCGCCGGCCTGCAAGTTGAGATCGACGAGCACGGTGCGCGACGGCAGAGAGGCCGCGATGTTGGTGGCGATGAACGATGTACCGCAACCGCCCTTGCTCGAAAAAACGGCGACCACGCGCCCGCGCTTCTTCGGCGCTTCGACTTGCGCGGCGCAGAATTCGGCGGTGCGTTCAAGCACCGTCTCAAACTCGCCTTTGATGATTGGCAGGCGCAGAAAATCTTTCGCGCCGGCGCGCAAGCTGCGGAGGATCATGTCGGGCGAGGCATCGCGCGAGGCGCAGATGATCGCGGTCGTCGGGCACTCGGCGGCGAGGCGCGCGACGAACTTCAAGTCGTGTTCGGGATGCGCGCCGAGCGTGATGATCGCGGCGTTCGGACGCAGGCGGACGATTTCGGGGAAGAGTTGTTCCGGGTCGTCACCGCCGACGAGCAGGCGCGTGTCCTCGTTGGCGGCCAGCGCGCCGCGCAACTCCTTGAGCGTGTCGAGGCCGGTACTGAGGATGACGAAGGTTAGGGGGTTCATGGTTCGGTTAATCTCTATGGCTGATTGGTATCTGTGACTGCTTTTCGAGGGCTTTCAAATTGACGCGGGAATGAGGCCGGCGCTCTCGCTCGGGAGACTGGTTTGGCATTCCGGCATACGGATGGCGGTGCCGAGGAAAGGCAGCACGAAGTTGAAGTCATAGGCCTCGATCTTGACCGTGACCGAGCCGCTGCCGAGCTGGTAATCGCTGTGCCTAACGTTGACCTGTGTAGTCGTCAGGCCGTCGATGAGCGGCGTGCCGGTGCCATCGGGGTTGCCATAAACGGTCACATTCTGAATGGCGGCGCTCGCGCCTTGGCCCTGCGTCACGGCGTAGCGCGCACCGCGGCGGGTGGCGTCCACGAGCGCATTGTGAATCCAGAGCGCCCGCCCGAATTCCAGCACCGCGAAGACGGCGGTGAGAAAGATCGTCGCGGCGATGGCGAACTCGACCAGCGCCGCGCCGCGTTGATTCTTTTTAAGATGGCTGCTTCTCATCGCTCTTGCTTCTCCGCTCTCGAAAGTTACTGGACCATCTGGCGCATCGTGGTGCGGGCGTTGACGTTGACGCTCAAAGAGAGAGACGGCTGCTTGATCAGCTTGCCGAGATCGAAGAGCGGAACGTAGTTAAAATTTTGGATCGAGACGGTGGTCGTCTTCGCCGCCGCGCTATAAGTGACCTGCACTTTCGCCGGATCGAAGCCCCCGACGATGGGCGTGCCGGCTCCCGTTGTGCTGCCGTAAACGACGAGGTTTTTGGCCGACCCGTCTTTCGTGCCGGGCACTTGGCTGACGAGGTAGCGAGCGCCGGCGCGCGTCGCCTTCGAAAGTGTGCTGTAGGTGTAGAAGAAGCGGCCGAACTCGGCAATCGCGCCGAAGAGGATGAGGACGAGCGGTAACACGATTGCCAACTCGACGAGTTGCGTGCCGCGCTCGTCGCGCAGAAAAATGCGGTTCAGCTTGCTGTTGCGGAAGTTCAACGCGCGCATCAGGTCACCTCTCTAGCGGTAGATTACGGGGATGGAGAGTTCGGGGCTGACGGGACCGCCGCCCGGATCGTAGCCGCCGCGCCCAAGCACAGTGCGGATTTCGATGAACTCGGCCTTGATGTCGCCACCATTGCCGTTATCCACTTTGGTCTGAAGAAAGAAGGCGGCGAAGCGGTT
>JACCRA010000273.1 GCA_013813825.1 Pyrinomonadaceae bacterium
GCCCGGCTGATCTCCAGTAACGTTACTAACAGTAAGGCCGTCAGCTTGCCTAAGCCTGTGTACCCGGAACCGGCCCGGCTTTTACGCACAACGGGGACCGTCAGCGTGCGAGTGAGCATCGACACCGCGGGCCGAGTGTCAGAGGCGGTGGCCGTCAGCGGGCCTAAATCTTTACGGGCGGCCGCGCTCGATGCCGCCAAGCGGGCGCGCTTTACGCCGGCGCTGATCGCGGGGCAGCCGTCCAATTCGTCAGGCGTCATCAACTACACCTTCAGGGAGCCACAATGAGCCGCCCCGCGGTGGTGGGCCGCGCTTTGGTCCCATCCAGCCGAAGCGAAACGGCGCATGTCCGTGTTGAGTTAAGGAGAAGTTAAATGCAAAGCCCTCGTTTCATGGTCCTGACCGGCCACCTAAACGACTACCCGCTCTCCGACCTGATCGGCATCTTGCACCACCAGCGCAAAACCGGGCGGCTACTCATTGAGTACCCGCACCGGCACGGCGTCTTTTATTTCAGGGAAGGAAATCTGGTTGACGCGCAGCTTGATAATCTGAGTGGTTTGCAGGCCATCTGCGTGGCGGTTTCGCAGCCGAATGCCGCCTTCAATTTCAATCCGTTGATTCAACCGCCGAGGCAATCGCTCGACCCTTCGTCACAAAAAGTCATCCTCGAACTGTTCGGCTGCTGGAGTGAAGAACCTCTGCCGATCACCGCTACCGGCACCAGCAATCCGGCTTTGCCGCTACCGGCTTCTCCGCCGCCGGCAGTAGCACTTCCCGTCGATGACGAACAACGCCTGCGGACGCTTCCCGGCGGGGGCCAACCGGGTTTGCTGGAAGCGCCCGGCGTCGTGCTGGCCCTGCCCCCCGCGCCGGTAACGCACGGACTGTCTCATCCGGGTCGGCGGCGCATGTTGCTCGCGGGCGGCGCGGCCTGCCTGCTGCTTTTGAGCTTGTCGGTGGTGCTGGCGCTGACTGACCGGATCGGACGGCGGGGGGTGGCAACCGCAACAGCCGGCGGCCTTGCTCCCCCCGCGCAAGAGAGTGAGGATGCTTCCGCCAACGCCGCTTCCGTGCCGGTCGCCGGTGCCCCGGCTGATGTCGCTCAGAGTGATTCCCCGTCCCTCCCCCCGCCCGTGATTAAGGAGACACGGGGCAAGTCCCGCAAACTGAATCGAGAACCGGCGAAAGAAACTTCTTTAATCACCTCGCCGGCGCAAGCTAACGAAGCGGAGGGCGCCACACGGGGCGTGCCAGCGGCGGCGGCGACCACCACCACGAAGCCCAACGAAAGAAACACGGCCGCTCAACAGCCGGCGACAGCCGCCGCGGACGGCGAAGCCGTAAGGGTCGTCATGGAGATCGAGAACGGCCGGGTCGTGCGCGCCGCGGTCGCCAACAGCCGTCCGGGGATGCAGGCTTACGAGGCGTTCGCCTTACGCATCGCGCGCGGCCGCCGCTACCCGGCGAAGGCGGGCGGGCAGGAGACGATGGTCATTAAAGTGAACCCGCCTCAGCCATGACTTGAGGGGGACGCTCTGACAGGAGGCCGTGATGTTATTCATCGAGAGCAGGACGCTGGATCATCGCCTTGACGGCGCGGCCCGCCTCCGGTTGCTGGAGGAGTTGCAGGGGCGCGGCCTGACGCCGCTGATTCGCTCGACCCGACTGAGTTGCTACGAGCGGGCGCTGTCGAGTACCAGCGACGCGCGCGACATGGAGCGCGCCCTCTTCGCCGGTCTCGAAGACGAGTCCGCCCCGGTCGTGCCGGGCGATCTCTTCTTCGTCGAAGATTATGCCTTAGCCCTCGTGTTCGGCGAGACGGAGGAAGAACCGGAAGGGCTGCGCGTCTCAATCATCTACGAGGCCCGGACCAGAGAGCCACTCCGGAAACTCGACTCTTTCTGCCTCACCGTCTCGGACGCAGTCCTCTCGGCGGCCCGGGGCGAAATCGACGCCGAGCGCCCGGCCATGTCGCTCGCCCTGACCGGGTGGCGGCAGTCCACGGCGACGGGACAGACGGCCTTTACCCGCTACGTCGCCAGACAGGATGTCGACGCCCTCTACACGATGAGGCGGCGGGAGAACGCCCCCGACCGCGTCCGCGCCGCCGAGTTGTTGGAGGATACGGGTACCAGACAATTCCTCCAACACACGCACCAAGCGCACGCCGAAGGTTGCGCCGCGAAACTGCTGCCCGGCGAGCGGCTGGCCGCCACGGCCGTCCCGTCCGTGGACCGACTCATCGACGCGGGACTGGTCCGGCCCGAAATCTTCGTTAGCTGCCGCCAGACCGGCCACTCTCTGTTCCGCCTGCCAACGCCGGACGCGCTCGCCGTGGTGACGATCAGCCAAGCCGCTTGCGGCGAATGCGGAACGCCCGTCGCGGACGAAAAGGTCGAGGAGATGCTCGTGCCCACGCCGCTCGCCGCCGCCTTGTTGGAAGACGGATCGTGGCTGGTCAACCGGGTGCATTCGATTTTGCGCGAGCTTGGTTTGCCCGAAAGCGAAATTGCGATTGGCCCGGCCGGCGGCGACGGCGAGGCGCACATGATGGCTAACGTCTGCGGCGAGCCTTTCCTCTTCATTCTCCGGGACGGCCCCTTAAGCCCGGCCTTCGCGCGGCGGGCGATTGACGCGGCGGTGGAAACTCAGGCCATGCATCTAGTCGTCGTCGCGACCGGGCAGATGCACAATGAAGGCCGCGCGCGGCTGCTCGAACACGCGCGCCGGCGCGTCCGCTCCGGCCACGAAGTCGAATTGCTCGTCCTCGAAGATGCCGGCGCTGCGTTCGCCGCGCTGCGGGACGCCTTTGAGAGAGTTTCCCAGAGAGTGTTGGCCGATCAGTTGTACGCCCTCGACACCAGTTCGGGGTTAAACGTGAGCCGTTTGCTCATGAACCGCGCCAAGTTGCTCCAAGAAGCCGAGCGACAAAACTTGGACGAGTCGCCCAAGGAGCCTTCTCTCGAAAGGCGGGCAGATGATCGGCGCGACATCGCTCTGGCCTCGGCGGCCTCGGCCGGCGGCGGTGGTGGCAGCGATTTAAGCGATCTCGGTCGCCGGTTCTCGCCAAACGCGCAGCCGCCTCACGAATGACGTAGGACTGACGCAGCATTGCTCCGAGAGTTCAGAGTTACGCCTTCAGGCGTGATCTGTTCAGGGCACGCATCACGCATCAATGCGTAACTCTGAACTCCATTTGCGTAAGTCCTATGACGAATCCATTTTTTCCAAAGGCTTGAACTTGGCGTGGAAGCATCCGGTCACAAGGCCCCCCGGTTATTTCAATTCGCGCTGCTGAAACCTTCCGGCCCGCTCGCCCGTTAAAGCAATTTGCTTCGATCAATTAGCCAAGTAAGCTGGCAAGCAAAAATCGCGGTTATAATGCGGAAGCCCGCACGCAGTAAGGGCGCACAAAACACCTTCGACTAGCGTGCGTGTTTCCGCAATCAAACACCTCATAACTTTTGCTCAGGTGCTTATCTCGCTCGGGCCGTCTGCGCCCGGCTCTCAACTCTTTTGCATGATGCACGGAGGTCTTATGACATCTCGCTTTCGCGCTCTGACGGCCGCCTCGCTCTGCGCGCTTCTTCTGAGCGTCGTCGGCAGCCAACTGCCGGCGGCGGCGCAACCAAACGCTAAGCCACTCACTGCCGCCTCGCCGGCGGCCAACTCCATCAACATCCCCGTCACTTACTACAAACTCCCGAACGGTTTGCGCGTCGTGCTCTCACCCGACCAGACCGCGCCGACCGTCTGCGTCGGGGCTTACTACCGGATCGGCTTTCGCATCGAACCGCGCGACCGCACCGGCTTCGCGCACCTCTTCGAGCACCTGATGTTTCAAGGCTCGCAGAATCTCGGCAAGATGGAGTTTATCCGTCTCGTCCAACAAAACGGCGGCGTCTTGAACGGCTCGACCCGCTTTGATTTCACCAACTACTTCGAGGTGCTGCCCGCGCACAAATTGGAGACCGCGCTGTGGGCCGAGGCCGACCGGATGCGCGGCTTACAGATTACGGAAGACAATCTGAAGAACCAGCAGGGCGTCGTTGGCAACGAAGTCAAGGTCAACGTGCTGAACACGCCCTACGGCGGATTCCCGTGGCTCGACATGCCGCAGCACGCCAACTCCAACTGGTACAACGCACACAATTTTTACGGCGACCTCAAGGACATCGAAGCAGCGACGCTCAAGGACGCAGCGGATTTCTTCAAGACTTTCTACGCGCCGAACAACGCCGTCGTCGTGGTCGTCGGCGATTTCCAAGTTCCGGCGGCGAAGCAGATGATCGAAAAATACTTCGGCGGCATCCCGGCCTCGAAACTGCCCCCGCCGCCCGATCTCTCCGAGCCGCGACAAGAGAAGGAGAAGCGCGCCGTCAAAGCTGATCCGCTGGCGCCGCGCCCGGCGCTCGCTTTCGCCTACCACATGCCGCCGCGCAACACGCCCGAATACTTCGCGATGGGGCTGCTCGATCAACTGCTCTTGCAAGGCGACGACAGTTTGCTGACGCAGGAGTTGGTCAAAAAGCGCAGCCTCACCGATTCAGTGAGCGGTGGGACCAACCTGCTCGGCAACATGTACAA
>JACCRA010000277.1 GCA_013813825.1 Pyrinomonadaceae bacterium
CATCTGATCTTTCCGGTTCGTCACAAATCCTTTCGAGGAAGTGAGACGCGCAACTAGAATCCCGCCTGACAAGGAGACTGCCAACGGGATCGACGTGCCCTCGCGCCGGTTCGGAACTGGCGCCGAATTGTCTCGGAGCCGCAGCCCGCCACACACCACAGCCGCCGTGAGGAACGCCTGTCAACAAGGTGAAGCCCCTGCGTGCCGGCCATGAACGGGAGGCGCTCTCGATGAGACGTGAATGCTGTGTGACGTTGTTAGTGTTGCTGGCGGCGGGCGCGACGCACATCGCGGCGCTCGCGATTGACAAAGATATTGAACCGGAAGTCGAGCGGGCGCGGTTGAGAGAGCCAGAAGACTGCGGCTCGATCGTGTTCAGCAAAGTCACGCTGCCCGTCACTTTGCCCTCGCCACTCACGCCGGGCATCAAGGATCAGACTCTGGCATCGGCTTATTGGGACGTGTACAGAATTTTGCGCGACGATAACTCGTGCAGCCGCTTCTACGGCGGGAGCGTCGCATCGCTCACGGTTTTCAACTCGCTAGCGGCGCAGTTGAAGAAAGACACTATTGAGGAGACCTCCACCGGGGCGCGCATGAAGGGGACCATCGCGACCGTGGTGAATAGTCAGACGGGACTGTCCTACCGCCTCTTCGAAAAGGCGGTGCTCAATGCCGACGGGCCGTTCTACCAGCGGTGGTCTCACCGGACGCGACGGGAATTCCTGAAGATCGGCAGCCACCCGTCAGGGACGCGGCAAGCGCGGGCCCTGATTCTGTTACACGAACTGGGTCACTTGATGCGTGGTCCGGGTGGCCAGTGGCTCTTACCCAACGACGGCGAAAACTATTTGTTGAGCCAGAAAAATACTCATCTAGTTGAACTACAGTGCCGCGAGCAACTGAAGGCTTTAAGGCACGAGAATGCGTGGCCCGCAGATTACGAGCAGCCGGCACTGGCGAAGAGCAAATAAGTGATGAATAGTTGGTCAATTTTTCTACTGGCCCTGATGTGCTTCCCTGTAGCCGTGCGGGCGGATGAGCCGAGGGTTGCGCTCCCACGCCAAGTGTATTGGGGTGCTTCCGTATCAGTGACAGACAAGGACTCCGGGGCTGTCGTCAGGCGTGTGACGCCCGGCTCCCCGGCAGAGCAAGCGGGACTCAAGCCGAACGACGTGATCCTGCAAATCAAAGGAAGGAAACCGACTGACCGGCAAACCTACGAGGCGCTACTTAAATCTACACGTGCCGGGGATGCGGTAGACTTGCAGGTCTCACGAGCAGGAAAAGTAATTGGCGTGCGGCTGACGCCCGTGCCGCTGCCGAAAGAAGTATTCAAGAATGTCGAGGTGATTCACGACTCGGTAGTGACCGAACACGGGCATCGCGTCCGAACGATCATGACCAGACCAGCGAATGCTCAGGGCCGCTTGCCCGCGATGCTGTTGGTCCCGTGGTTGTCGTGCAACTCCGTCGAGTGGCCGCTGGGGCCATCCTTCGGCGTGGCGAAAGTTTTACACGGTCTCGCCGAAAAATCTGGCTTCGTGTTGATGCGGGTGGAGAGGCCCGGCGTCGGAGACAGCGAAGGCCCTCCCTGCGCTGACAACGACCTCCGGACCGACGTGGCGGCCTACCGCGCCGCGCTCCAAGCCCTGAAAAAGTCTGACTTCGTAGACGCCGACAACATCTTCCTGTTCGGCTCCAGCTTAGGCGGCGCCCTCGCGCCGATCATCGCCCGCGACGAGCCTGTCCGCGGGCTGATCGTAAGCGGCGGGTTCACCAAGACGTGGTACGAACACATGCTCGAAATCGAGCGGACGCGCCTCGCACTACTGGGGCGCACGCCTGCGGAAATCAACGAGGCGATGCGCGGGTATAGTGAGTTTTACTCGATGTACCTCAACTGGAAACTTACCCCCGCCGAAGTGATCCGGCAGAGGCCGCACCTCGGCAAGCTTTGGGACGACGAACCGGAACGTCAGTATGGTCGTCCCGCTGCCTTTTACCATCAAGTCCAAGAACTAAACGTCGAAGCCGCGTGGGAGCAAATATCCGCCCCGGTTCTCGTTATTTACGGCGAGTACGATTGGATCATGAGCCGCGATGACCACGAACTCGTTGTACAGATTGTTAACCAGCGCCATCCCGCGACCGCGAGGCTTGTCATCGCACCCAAGACGAGCCACTCGTTAGACGTTTACGAAAGCATGGAGAAAGCGTTTAAGGAGGAAGGTAGCAAATTTGACGACGGCCTAGTCACTCTGATGATCGATTGGCTTAAGGAATACCGCAACACAGAAAACTAGTGGGACAGTTGACAATGTCATAGCCATTTTAGCTAGACGGGATTAGAGCGCGCGGCGGAGGTCTTCCGATGAGCCGCCGACAGAAGAACCCGCTCCGCACATTGACTGCGGAGGAATGCCAGTGGTTGACACGCATCGCTCGTTCGACCAGTGAACCAGCCAGCCATGTGGTACGCGCCAAGCATCTGCTCGCCGTCGCCGACGGTCTGCCAAACGCTTCTTCCGGTACGCCGCCAACCCCGCCATCATGTCGCCGCTGTGGTCGCAAAAATCCTGTGGTTTGGATGTGAAAAGCTGCCGTTTGAGACGATGAAGAGAAGGTCGCGCGGGCGCTCGACAGGTAACGGTCGGAGCAGCGCCGTGTTGAGCAGCATAAAAATGGAAGCGTTCGAGCCGATGCCTAACGTCAGCGACACCACTGCGAAGATGGTGAAGGCTGGGCTTTTCACCAACATCCACGCCGCGTAGCGGCCATCTCGCCACAATCCTCACATCGCGACCCCATACCGCTCAAATCGCACACGCTCATGCACCGGCAATTATACCTTGAAGCCACTCTCTTCGAGTTCCTGTTCGGCCTTTGGGCTGTGATCCTCTTCGACCACTTGGCCGTCGAACAGGTGAAAGGTTCGGTCCGCATATTTCGCGTAACGCGGATCGTGCGTCACCATGCAGATCGTCGCGCCCGCGTGATGAAGTTCGCGCAGCAGGTTCATCACCGCCTCGCCGTTCGTCGAGTCGAGGTTGCCCGTCGGCTCGTCCGCAAGCAGCACGGAAGGATTGCCGGCGACGGCGCGGGCAACGGCGACTCTCTGTTGTTGGCCGCCTGAGAGCTGGCTCGGAAAGTGCTTCATGCGGTGTACCATGCCGACGCGGTGGAGTGCCTCTTCGACGCGCTGGCGCCGCTCGCTTGCCGACATGTCGCGGTAGCTCAACGGCAATTCGACGTTCTCGTAAACCGACAGATCGCCGATCAAGTTGAAGGCTTGAAAGATAAAGCCGATCTCTCGGTTGCGAATGCGCGCCCGATCCGAGAGCGAGAGCTTGGCGACTGGCTTGCCGTTCAGGATGTATTCGCCGTCGCTCGGCGAATCCAACAAACCGATGATTGAAAGCAGCGTTGACTTGCCGCACCCCGACGGCCCGGCAATCGAGATGTACTCGCCGCGGCGGATGTCCATGTGGATGCCCGACAAAGCGTGGGTCTCGACCTCGTCGGTGTAAAAGACTTTGCGAATGTCTTCGAGGCGCAAGAGCGGCCCGCCCTTCGGCGTCATCTGCGAATCATAAGTGCTTGCGTTCATCTCTTCCTCTTTAATTTAATTAATAGAGCAGTTGACGGGCGAGTGTGGGCGAAGGCAGTTTACCGCAGAGGCGGGGAAGTGGCACAGAGAACCGCAGAATCTCTATACTTTCTATGCCTCTGCGGTGAATGCCTTACCCCGCACACTCAAGCGAAATGTCTTTTAAAACGCTGCTGACTGCCCCGGGTCATTTCAATTGCAGCCGGTCGAAGCTGTCCCACTGCGAAGTGTCCGAGAGGATGACTTCGTCGCCTTCGCGCAACCCGTCCAAGACTTCGACCGTGTTGACCGAACTGCGGCCCAAACGGACGGGCACCCGCACCGCCATCTGCCCGCCGTCTTCAAGTTTGAACATCCCGATAGTGCTGTCGGTCCCGCCAAAGGCGGGACGCGCGACGTAGAGAGTGTTGTCGAGCCGTTCAAGCTCAATCGTCCCGTCAACGCTCAGGTCCGGGCGCACGCCTTGGGGCAATGCACCGGTCAACGTCACATCAACCGTCACCGTGCCGTTCTGCACCGCCGGATCGATGCGCTGCACCCGACCTTCGATGATGCCGTTGCGGGTGTCGATCTGCGCGGGCTGATTGAGTTGGATGTCTTTGGCTTGCGTCTCGGGGATTTGCAGCGCGGCCTTGAGGCTCGTCGGGTCGGCAACGCGTGCGAGGTTCGAGCCGGGCGTGAGTTGCTGCCCGACTTCGACCGTCACTTGCTGCACGACGCCGACCGTCCCGGCCAGCACACGCAGACTGGCGACTTGACTCTGATTGAGGCGCCCGAGAGCGCGCAGTTGTTCGATGCGCGCTTCTTGCGCGTCGATCTGGGCCTGCTTAGACTTGGCGCTGATGCCGAGCCGTTGCTGCTCGATGTTCAACCGGTTCGCCAACTCGTCAACGCGCACGCGCGCAAGCCTGAGTTGCAGCGCGGGGACCAGCCCTTCCTTCGCCAGTTTCTCGTCCGTGTCGAGCAGCATTCGAGCTTGGCTGTACTCGGATTGCACCGTCGCCGTCGCCGACTGCTGGCTCAGGCGGTCGCTCTCCAAACGCACGCGCAAATTATTCAAGTCCGCTTCGGCGGCTTTCACTTGATACAGGGCGTCTAAGGCGGCCTGCTGGAGTTCCGGGTTACTCAGTTCTACGAGGATGGTGCCGGGAGTGACCTCTTGGCCGGGTTGTACATAGACGCGCTCGACGCGCCCCTCGACCGGTGCGGCGACGACGCGCACGTCTTGCGGCACGAGCGTGCCAAGGCCGCGCACTTGCCTGAGCATTTGTCCTCGCTTGACAGTGCCGGTATAGAGGGTCGAACGCTCGACACCGGGCGCGGCGGGCTTTAGGCGCGAGACGCCATAAGTGATCAAGGCGATGGCCCCGATCCCGAAGATGACGAATAGCACGCGCTTGATGTGGCGCTTCCGTGCGCTCGACTTGCGGGGAATATCTACCACGTTGTAATCGACTCCGACGCCCCCTTCTAGCGAGCGCTATGCCAAGCCCCACGGCGGGCGAAAACTACACTGTTTTCGGCTTTTTACTTTCCGCGGGACGTGTGGCAGAACAGCCGGATTCCATTTCCGGGAATCGATTGTTACGAAAATGGGATCGCCCGAAGCGCTGTAATAAAACTGCGGGCCGGAACCTAAGCCCTAAGCCCGTCTTCCGCGATACGAACGAACTCCCTGTCTGTAAATAGCTGTTCATAAGACGCATTATGATAACGTGGATTTAAGTTTGAAGTGCAACCGACCATTATTTGATAAAGACCTCGTTCGGCGTCCGAAAGCCGAGCGTCTTGCGCGGGCGGTTGTTCAACCGCTCCAACACCTGTTCGACCGCAGCATCACGCTAGCCACGCCCGCCCCGGTTGCGGCGCACTTCGCGCGAGGTAGTGCTTTTATGGCAGCCGATGATGTTTGCCATCTGGGTGTGGCTCTGTCCGACTTTGATGAGGGCATAATCTGGTATCTTTACTCGCGGGTAAGCTGGATGTAACTCATCCCTGCTGCTTTGGTTTGGCGATTAGTCAGCGTGGATGCTATCGCAGCTTGGCCGTCACGCGCCAAACTCAAAGTTGAATCCCGACTTTTGACAAAAGGTGTAGCGGTTTGCGCGAAGGATTTGCCCACAATGTTCGACAAGGATTCTCAGTTATGAAAAACGTTTCAGTGATTTATCTAACTTGTATTCTTCTGGGCGCAGGTTCGTTAGCAAACGGGCAGAGCCTATCAAAGTGTTTCCGAGCTGATTGGTTGCAAGGAGAGCGCGCCGTAAATCTTACGATTAACGGTAGCAAGGTGACGGGAATATTCTCGGTCGAGAGTAGCGACGATCACCTTCGCCGCGATGCGACTTACGAATTTAGCGGAACGCTCAAGGGCAATACTTTAACCGTCGCCTTTGCCGGTAATCGGCTGCCCGATGTCGCGCCCTCAGAGATGAAAAGTTTGATTTGGACGTTGGTGAAGTCCGGCGATAAAGAGACACTGCGAATCAAATTCTCCGGCAAAAACTATGAGACGAATAAGTACGAAATTCGCCTCGCTAATTTTGAGTCGTGCGACGCAGCAGGCTATGCAGTCTTAGCGAGGTCGGCAAAAAGAGTTCAATTTGCGAGGGGTGCCAATTCAGCGAGGTTTCCGGTGGCGTTCAAAACAAAGTATGAAAGCAAATCCTTTTTGCTGAATATGAAAGCAGGTCAACAAATTGCAGTTGAAGCTCCGGGATGCGGCATCTCATTTTATTATCCCGACAAAAGAGAATACGAAGAAGGGGCGGCGATTGACACTTGGAGTGCGGAAGATTTGACGCAGAGTGGAGACTATCTTTTTGTCATCAGACCGGCGCCGGAACCGGGCAAATGTTCGGTAAATTTCAAAGTTACAAATTAAATTTGGAGAGAAGCATGAGTGACGGGCGCGTTTCTCGCAAAACTCCCCGAAGTAATAGGCTCTGACGCTTACCGATCCAATGGCAGTTAAAGGAATAGGTTCGAGATGGAGTGGACAAACAAGATGACAGGAGCGAGGAACGTCATACCCGCGATAAAAACAACATTGCCGGCGAGAGAGATTCTTTTAGCGCTGTTAATGTTGACGTGTGTTTCCACAAAAATTCCGGCACAGAATGTTAATGACAATCCGGCTAATTGGTGTCGTAACGGACTATTCCCATCTGACGAAGTGGAGTTCAAACTGGCTCAGGTGCGCGGGATTAAGGGAAGTCAAATTTATTTCCTTAATGATACGGACGGCTGCCCGGGCACTGATGCTAAGTGCAGGACGAAGAGTTATCTGATTCCGGGAGATCAAGTGGTCGTTTCCCGAAGGTATGGCTCATGGATTTGCAGTTGGTACCAGCCACGGAAGGGCAGTGAAACAGTTGGTTGGCTCCCTGTGGATAGTTTGGTTATCTCCGAGCAAGTGACAAGCCCTGCCTTAGAAAAATGGATCGGTCGGTGGAAGTATGACAATCAATCATTGAACATCCGGCGCGATAGCAAATCGGGATTTCTCACGGTTAAAGGTGACGCCATCTGGCGAGGTACTGGTGATAATGTCCATGTGGGCAGTGTTGAAGCCAGCGCGTCACCTCAAGGTGATGAACTTATTCTCATTGAAGAAGAATGTCGGGTCACACTCAAGTTAGTTGGCGATTACATTGTAGCCAATGATAACTCCGAGTGCGGTGGCGTGAATGTGCGGTTCAATGGAGTTTATAGGAAGGGGCGAAGCGAACGAGTATCGATGAGTTCGGTTTCTATTTTGCGCGTTGGGAAACACTGGATTGCCTCAACAGTCACTGCTAGTGGATTAACATCGAGGGAGAATTTATGAAGAGAAGCCTGATCACTGCTATTGCCGCGCTATATATTATCTCCGGTTGGGCTGACAGCGGGGTTCCAGCATCAGCCAATAGCTTTCAAGAGAAAGATTCGATCTCCTCTATTCGCCAGCGATACGCGACCATCAACAAAAGTCTGGCTAAATACAAATTAGTGAAGAAAGAGTTGTCAGGTTTCTCGACCGAAGGCGGAGAATTGATTGCCTATTTTGACGGCCCAGCCATCGTGAAAATAGCGGCAACCTATCAGGGAGAAACAGGCAGTTCCTTCGAGGAATTTTATTACTGGAAGGG
>JACCRA010000308.1 GCA_013813825.1 Pyrinomonadaceae bacterium
CAAGCAGGACGAGGTCGGCAAGCTTCCCCTTCTCGATTGTGCCGAGCGAATCCGACTTGCCGAGGTACTGCGCGGGGTTGCGCGTCGCCGTCTGCAAGGCTTGCATCGGAGTCATTCCCGCTTCGACGAACAGCGCGAGTTCATCATGCAGGGTGAAGCCGGGACGCACGTCGGGACGACGCCCGCCCGATTTGCTGGCAAAGTCGGTTGCCGCCAAAATACTTACGCCTGAGCGTTGCATTAGCCCGACGAGTTGAACAAATCTTTGGAAAAGTTTATTGCGTCCCGCCGCCGCCGCTTGGTATTTGGCATCCGTCGCCGCGAGTCTTTCAGCGTCTTGCATAAAAGAGCGGTAGCCGCTAAGTGTCGGAACAAAATATGTGCCGTTTCGAGAAAAATTTGCGAACAGCGCGACGGCTTTTTTGTCGGTGAATTCAGCCATTGCCGCTATTGGGTCTTTCGTTGGTTGTCTGCCCGGCGCAACGCCGTCAAAAACAATGCTTTCAATCAACGTCTCAATATGTTCAAGACTTATTGTTCTGGCATCAGACGCTTCCGCCGCTCGAACGCTTCGCGGTAGATGAGTGGCTAACGGAATTTTTTGCTTCCGGCACTCGTCCGCAAGGGCGAGATAAGCGTCACGCGAAACTCCGTTATGTACTTTGATAAAATCAACGCCGCGCTGCTTCTGTGTTACGACAGCTTGGCGGGCTTCTTCCGGGTTGTTCACCACAATCGTCAGAGCAGCGCGAAGTTCATCCATCTGTTTCGGACCGTCAACGAAAGCGCCGGCTTGAAAGATGCGCGGACCCGTGATTGTTCCGTCGGTAATCTCTTTGCGCCACTTAGCAATTTGCTCAAAGTCGCCGCCCATGTCGCGCACTCCCGTCACGCCATTGGCGATGAGCGCCGGAAATGCCGTGAACGGGGGCTGCTTCGTATCCGCATAGAACGACAGATGCGTATGCATATCCCACAAGCCCGGGATGAGGAACTTGCCTGAAGCATCGATCACTTGCGCGCCCTTCGGCGGACGAACCTTGCTGGTGCGTCCGAGCGTCGTAATGCGTTCGCCTGTAATCACGACGGTCATATCCGGTTGAGCCGGTGAGCCGGTCGCGTCTATTAAGGTCACATGTGTAAAGACAAGCGTCTTAGTTTGCGTCAGCCGTGTCGGCTGCGCGAGAGATGTGTTTGTCGCGAGCAACAGGATCGCCGCCGTCGCTAATAAAATACGTCCAGACGGTTTCTTCATCGTTGGGTGACCTTCCATCGCTGACGGATCATGTGTTCGCCTTTCGACGAACGCTCCGGCGAACGACCTGCTACTCTTACCCTCCGCCGCCGTTACTTGTCGCTCGAATCTTTAATGATCCCGGTCTGTTTGAGCGCGATGATCTGGTCGATGGATAACTCTCCCAACTTACTTCGCGCGGCGCGCACAAACCCCGGCGTCACGCCCATGATGCGTAGCTGTGCGAGTTGGTTTGGCGACAAGTCGGCGAACCCCGTGGCGCGCATCCCGGCGATGAACTCCGGCGTGACGCCGTGGATGCGGAAGGTGAGTAGTTGATTCGCGGAAAGATTCGGGTAGCCCGCCTCGCGCATTTTTTTGATGTATTCGGGAGTGACCCCGTGGATCCGGAAGGTTGAGAGTTTGCCCGGCGTTAGTTCGGCGAAACCGGCGGCGCGCATCGCTTCGATGTAGGCGGGCGTCACGCCGTGAATTCGCATCGTGGCGAGTTGGTTGACGGAAAGATCGCTCAAGCCGATGGCGCGCAGGCTCTTGACGTAATTGGCGGTGACGCCATGCGTCTTGAGTTGGATCAATTGATTGACGGAAAGGTTTTGGAAACCGACAGTCGCCAGTTCTTCAATGTAATCCGACGACTGCTCCCGCGACTGCTCTTTGCGCTTGGTCGCGTCTTCTTGTTCGTTTTCCTGCTCGTACTTGAATTTGAAGTCGGGGTTGATGCGGATGTTGATTTGAGGATTAACGTGCGGCATCGGCATGGCAAAGGGCGTTTCCACCGGCGAACTCAAGTCCGTAGTATCTTCGGCAGTATCTCGTTCGATGTCTTGCGCTGTGTCGCGTTCGATGTCTGCTTCGATTGACTGGGTAGCGGTGGGATCGTCATCCGCCTCATCGTCTTTGTCTTTTCGTTTCTGCTCTTGCTCTGAAGTTTGTCGCGCCGCGTCTTGCACTGCCTTCTCGTCCCGCGACGATGAATCAACGGCGAAAGCCGAATCGGATGCCGGGCTATCAACCGCTTGTCGCTTTGCGTCAGAGGCAATCGTTTGATCGGAAGTGTTGCGGGCGGCGCGTGCCACAGGGCGGACGGCGGCAATAGTCAGCGCCGCGAAACATAGCAACGCGGTAACGCTAATGGTCATCGCGCGTGGCGTCGTCTGACTTTTGCCATCCTTTTCGAGAATGGCGAGGAGCCGATTTTCCAATTGCGATTGCCGCGCCATCGCCACCGACGCGATGGCCGACATCTCGAACGTGGGGCACGACCGAAGCGAACGCGCGATCTCTAACAAGTGGTGCGCGTAGTCGGATGGTTTAGCGCCGACGCTCAGCACGTAGCCGTCGCACGCGCGCTCGCGCTCGATGCGTGATTGACTGGCGGCGTACCACACGAGCGGGTTGAACCAGTACAGCGCACACGCCGTCTGTGTTAGTAATTGCGTGAGACAATCGCGGCGCGCGACGTGTGCCAACTCGTGCAACAACACCACGCGGCGACGCTCTTCCGACCACTCGCCGGCGTTTGCAGGCAGCAACACCGCCGGACGCCAGACGCCGCAGGCGATTGGCATTAGTGTTTGCTCACTACGTAACAGCCGCACTTTCCCAGTCAGCTTGAGATCAATTAACAGAGTCGAGAACAACCGCTGCCACGCACCTTTATCAAATTCCGTCGCCCGGCGCGCCAGCAAACTCGTTCCGATGATTCCGACGAGCAGCCGGAGCAGCAGCGCCAACGCTCCCGTGAGCCACACGGCTAATGCCAAAGTTGTCCAATGCGGTATGTGAGGCGTGGCGGAAACTGGTGATGGCATTGAAGCATTCCCAGACCCGTCCACGAATGCGGCGGACAATTGCGACTCCGAGACAAACAGCCGCACCTCAGCTTCAGCAATCTTAAACGAAGAGGTGTGATTGTTCTGTCCACGCGTCAGTGGCGGACTTGGCTGCTCACTGACCACACTCGTCGAATTTGACCCGCTCATAAAACTTGTGGTGGTTGCTAACTCCGGCAGGACTGGCACTTGCCACACGCCAAGAGTTGATGACAACAGAGGCAAAACAAGTGAGCCGCACAAAGCGACAGTCCAGAGCAAGTGGCGCGTTCCCGCGTGACGCCGACGCAAGATGAAACAGAGCACGAGGACAAAACCCAACAGCGCCGTCGTTTTGATCGCGGAGCCAAAGAGCAACGAAATCATCCCTGAAGCACTAGGCGCGAGCGATGCGAAATCTTGAAAGGCTTTCATAGTCAACGTCCTTCCTTTCTGGCTTGTCTGATTAAACGCTCCATGCGCTCCAACTCTTCGTTCGATAAATGTTCCTGCGAGATGTCGAGCAACGCCGCCACCGCCTCTTCCGTCGAATCGGCGAAGAAGGTTTGCAGCACGCGCTTTAAGGCCGAATGCTTCACCTTGTCGCGCGCCACGATGGGCAGATAGACGTAGCGCGGGCCTTCCTGCGCGTGGCGCAGATGCCCTTTCTCTTCCAGCACGCGCAAGAGCGCGCGCACCGCCGAGTAACCCGGCGGATCGGGCAGATGCTCAACCACTTCGGCCGCTGTGGCCTGCCCGCGCTGGTAAACGATGTCCATAATCTGCTGCTCACGCCGCGAAAGCGTGATGTGCGGTTGCTCGCTCATTCGCGCTGCTCCTTCCGAATAATCAAATTCAGCCTGCCATCCACACACAAAGTTAATGCTAGATTTTTAGCACGTGCTAAAAATCTAGCATTAACTTGAAGAACCGTCAATAAAATTTTTTCTATGGGCTAAAGACTTGAACGCATTTGGAGGGGTGCTGAACTACCGATTCGGAATGTCCGTACCCTTTTATCGCCATTCCCTAATCTGGGCACAGAGGGGTTCAGGACGCGCAGCTTTCCCCAAAGATCGCGCATCTTTTGTGGCGACATGGATCGTTGCCGCACTCGTAAACTCATCTGCTCGTAACGGCGGAGACCGTTACAAACAAAAAGTTAGCTGAGGCGGTTGCCAAACTCGTCGGCGTCAAAACGGAAAGCCTCACGCTTGACGAAACTCAGGAGAGATTCGGCGCGCTGACCGGCTTTCTTTCGATCAACAATCAACTCTCAGCCGGGAAAGCGCGACGCGAACTCAATTGGCGACCGCGCGGCGATGTTTCTATATTGCAAGACATCGAAAGCGGTTCATATCGCAACACGTTTTGATAAATACCACATGAGTAGAAAATGGGCGACAAATAAGTATGGTTGATCAGTGACAATTCCACCGGCTTCAAGCATGAGGCGGCAGAAGCGTTAGCGCAAGGTCACAAAGTTGTGGCAACGGCACACAAGTTCGAAATGTTGAAAGATGTGGTTGAAAAGTATCTGGAGACCCGGCGCGCCGTGACGAAAAGAGATGAAGTTGAAACAACAATCGATGCGGCAACGAAATTGTTCGGTCCCATCGCACCCCCACAGATCACGGAAGTCGCCGTGATAGGATGAGAGAAGGTTTCAGCAATAGCAGTTCTGTTTACTTGCGACGCGCGGGTGTCGGATTCGTGGCCGGAGGTTTGAGTAGCCTCTTGCTGATGATGACACTCGGCGGGTTTGGCGTGGCGCTCGGCCTGCTCGTCGGCGTGGCTTACGTGCTCGCGTTCCCTCCCGCACCGCGCGCTTACGCCGACAGCGTCATGTCTGCCGCGAGCTTCGGCGTGCCGCTGTGGGCGCTCGTCAACGTCATTGCATTACCGCTCATGACAGGTGGCGAGCCGCAGTGGTCGGCGGAGGGGATGCGGGCGCAATTCCCCGCGCTGGCCGGCTGGACTTTGTACGGCGTGAGCCTCGGACTGCTCGCGCAGTTGTTTGGTGATCTCCTTGCGCGCCGGTTCGGGATAGAAAGTGAATTGCCCGCCGCACCGCCGCGAGTAGTCAACACCCGGATCATCATTCTCGGCGGCGGCTTCGCGGGTGTGAAGTGCGCCGAGGAGTTGGAACGCGCCTTTGGTGCCGATCCCGCTGTGTCTTTAACTCTCGTCAGCGACACAAACGCGTTGCTGTTCACGCCGATGTTGGCGGAGGTGGCGGGGAGCAGCCTTGAGGCGACGCACATCAGCAGCCCGCTCCGCACTTCGTTGCGACGCACCAACGTAGTGCGCGGGCAGGTGACGGAGATCGATCTTGAAAGCAGACAGGTGCGGCTGGTGGCTGACGCCCATGCGCTCAAGTACGATCACCTCGTCCTTACCCTCGGCGCGGTCTCAAATTATCTCGGCCTGCGGAACGTCGAAGCCAACTCCCTCAATTTCAAATCGCTCGCCGATGCGATCCGCATCCGCAACCACGTGATTGACCTCTTTGAACGCGCCGACAGCGAGCCGGACGCCGCCGCTCGTCGCTCGCTCGTCACTTTTGTGATTGCGGGCGGCGGTTACGCGGGCGCGGAGTTGGCGGGCAGTCTCAACGACTTCGCGCGCGGGATGTTGGCCTATTACCCGAATATCCTGCCCGACGAAGTGCGGATCATTCTTGTCCATTCGCGCGAGCGCATCCTGCCTGAGTTAGGCGAAGAGTTAGCGGCTTATGCATTACTTAAGATGTCGGAGCGCGGCGTGACGTTCAAGCTCGACACGCGCGTGGCCGACGCGCGGCCCGGCGCCGTCACCTTGTCAACCGGCGAAGAAATCGAAGCAGAGACGCTTGTCTGGACGGCCGGGACGAAGCCGCACCCGCTGCTCGCGACGCTGCCCGTCGAACGCGACAAACGTGGCGGCGTGATC
>JACCRA010000326.1 GCA_013813825.1 Pyrinomonadaceae bacterium
GCCTTCATCTTGATGGCCGGTGAATTTTGCGACGGCAGGTTTAAGCCCGCTTGCGCGTGGTGGCCCGCGTGGAGCTTTTTTTGGTGGTGCCGCTGCCGGTGTCGAGCGCGACCGGAGCGGGGTAGCCTTTGCCTTTGAGCGCCGCGATTTCGATGACGACCTCTTTCTTGCCTTTTACAGCGCGCGTCACGCTGCTACTGCTGTTGGTGTTGCCGTTAGCGTTCTTCGCGTTGGTGTTCTTGTTCGCCTTGTCGTCTTTACTCATCGCGCCAGAGTCGTTCGCATTGTTGTTTTTGTTCGCGTTTGCGTTCGTGTTTTCGTTCCGGCTCGTGTTCGTGTTGGTCCCTGTGATGGTGGTGGTGGCGGCCCCGTCGGTCGCATTGCCGCGCGCGTCGCGCGACATCTGCGTGAGAGCGTCCGTGACTTGCTTGCGCTCCGGCTCGGTCAGTTGATCGAGCGCGACGCCATGTGCTTCGAGCGCGGCGCGCAAGTTCTCTTCCGTGTTGGTCCTATAGCCGTACACGTCGCGGTAGATGTGGAGTTTGCCGTCTTCGACGACGATAGTTTCGTAGCGCAACTCAACCGCCACCGGATTCGAGAGCACGACGTTCTTCGTCTCCTTGCGCTCTTTGGCGTAATTTTTCACCTCTTCCTCAGTCACCTGCGCGCCGCCGAGTTTTGCTAATTGCAGCGCGAAGTCTTGAACCTGCGGATTGGTCAGGCCGACGCAGCCGTGCGAGGCAAACGTGCCGAGTTTCGCCGCCGATTTGCCGCCATGAATCAGCGACGGCGAACCAATCGGAATTTTGATCAAACCGAGCGGGTTGAGCGCACTGCCGGCGTCAACCTTCTCCCCGACTTTCACTTTGCTGCTCCCCGATTCGACCCACGGCTCATCGGGTGGCGTCCACGTCGGATTGAAGATGATGGTCGAGGCTTTTCGCGTGCCCGTCGGCAGCGGAAACTCCGGGTAGCCGATGCCGACTTTGTAAGACTTGACGAGCGTGCCGTTCTCAAACAAGTCCATGCGATAGGCGGGCGTATTGACGACCACGCGCGTGTCTGTTGGCACAGCGTTAATTTTGCCTGTGCTGGCCGCTGCACCAGCAGCAGTGCCCGCCCCGTTGCCGCCGCCCTCGCCGCCGCTGTTCCAACGCTCGCGCACGAAGGCCGTGAGTTGGCCCGACTTTTCCGCGCCGACGATTTCTCTCATGCGCTCTTCGGCGCGCGTAGCGGCGGCCGTCGCCGTGCCGCCGTAATCTTCGTCATCCGATTCGCGCAACTTCGCCGTCTCTTCGCGCGCCGCGCCACGCAGCCCATCGATCTGTGCGTCGGTCAGTTGCAGTTTTTCCTTCAACTCGCCCGCGAACTTCTCATCCGTCGCAAACAGCGCGTCCACGACGGGCAGCGTGACAGGCACGCGGTTTCCACCCGTTTCAGGCGTGGCGGCGGGCATCGTGGTCGCTGCCACTTGCGTGGGCGTCGGCGACGCGCCGCCCGTAGCGTTATTGTTCACAGTCGAAGTAGGCTGCACTTCGCAGCCCACCGCCAGCAACAGGAAAGAAAAGGCGACTGTGAAAGTCGTCGCGCGCGGGAAACTTTTCATGTCGGGTCTACTCCTTAATTAATGAACCGCCAAGCGCCTGTTTGTCTCGCCCAGTGCGATAACAGACAGGCGCATCCGGTTACACTACAGCAACAATCGTTCCGATTAGTTTCCAACTCAAACCCTGATTTTCCTCATGTTCAAACTTCCGGCTTGCAACATAAGCGAACACACTCAGGCCAACTATGAACGCGAAATGATAAATGAAAGACCAAACAGCCCGTCATTCATCATTCATCACTTCGCGTTCATCATTTTTTGAAGAGCGGGTACGGGTTGACGTTCGTGCCTTCCCAGTAGCGTTTCGGATCGGCGACGAGCGAGACGGAAAAGTGGAGGTGGTAGTTGCCCGGCGTGGCGTTGCCGGTGTCGCCGACGTAGGCCAGCACTTGCCCGCGCCGGACCGACTGACCTTCCGCTAGATGATCGGCGTAGCGTTCGAGGTGCGCGTAATAGTAAATGGATTTCTGATCCGCGCTCAGTTGATAAATCGTGATACCGCCGGGCTGGCTGAGGAAGAGTTTAACAATTGTGCCATCGGCGCAGGCCAAGACGGGCGTGCCGCGCGGGGCGATAATGTCGATGGCGTCGTGCGTGCGGCCTGCATCGCGCGCGTCGTTGTAAGTGTCCTGCAAATCTTCGGGGCGCACGCCCGCGACCGGAATCAGTAACTCCGCCGCGCTCTCCGGCAGCAGGACGGCTGGCTCCGGCGTCGCAGTCGGCGTCGGAGACGGCGAGGCGGACGACGGCGGAGTAAAGCCGCTGGCGGGAGTAGCGGCCGGCGGCGGTGGCGTGGCTTCGATAATCGGCGGCGCGGCAGTGGGTAGCACCGTGACCGGTTGCGGCGGCGGATACTTCACGGTTAAGTACCAGATTAACGCGCCGACCGGGACGAGCACCCCGGCCGCCAACAACAGAACTCGCACACGAGGATGAAGCGACATGGCCTAATTTTTATCTTATTGTCCCGATTGCCGTACAGCTTTTTTTCGCCGCCCCGACGCCGGGACTTTAACCTTATCTAGGGTAGGTCTCTTCATTCTTTAAGGTGAGGCGGGGAAATAATGGACATGATTCACAAGATTAACAAAATAGGCAGTGGCTTGTGTAGTCGTCCTATCCTGTGAATCTTATTAATCCTGTCTATTCTTCCGAGATTGAATCAACCCTTTATATGGTGGCGCGGGCCGGCGGTTTTCTGTTATTAAATTGCGGCATCTTACTATTCACACCGGAGGAACTCGAACCGTGTCAGAAATTTGGGACGACCGCCGCAAGGCACTGGAAGAAGATTACTTCAGGCGCAAAGAACGCGAAACGATTGAGAAAATGCGCGAGCAAATGTTCGTGGAAGCCGAAGCCGCCGCCGCGCTCAAGTGCCCGCGCGACCACGGGCTGCTCACGCGGATGGAGCACGAAGGCATTTACCTTGATCGCTGCCCGCAATGTAAAGGCGTCTGGTTCGACGCCGGCGAGATGGAAACGCTCACCAACCGCGAACAGGAGACGTGGGTGGATCGCTTCATCAAGAGCTTCAAGGATTGAAGCTGTTTCGCGTTGAGCTTTCGCTTGCGCGATCTAAAATTTGTGCTCTCAAATTTGAAATCTCAAACCGCGCATCTTTCAGTGACAACACCCGTCGCCGTTTAAAACGGCAGACCTGAAGTTTTAACATGGCTCATCCGATCCGTGCGCCGCGCGGAGCACAAC
>JACCRA010000283.1 GCA_013813825.1 Pyrinomonadaceae bacterium
AACTGCGGGAAGAATGTTAAGTTGAAACCCACGAAAATGACCAGTGCCGCGAAGCGCGCCCACCCTTCGGGGTACATCCGCCCCGTGATCTTCGGCCACCAGTAATGTAACCCGCCGAGGTAGCCCATCAGCGCGCCGCCGACCATGATGTAATGGAAATGCGCGACGACGAAATAAGTGTCGTGAACGTGGATGTCCAAACCCATCGCGGCGAGCATAAGTCCCGTCATGCCGCCGATGGTGAAGAGGCCGATGAAGCCCATCGCGTAGAGCATCGGCGTGTCGTAAGAGATCGAGCCGCGATACATCGTCGCCGTCCAGTTAAAGACTTTGACGGCCGAAGGGATCGCCACCGCGTAGGAGATGGCCGAGAAGATCATGCTCGCGTACACCGACTGGCCCGACGTGAACATGTGATGCCCCCACACGAGGAAGCCGAACACGGCGATGGCGATTGACGCGAAGGCGACGAAGGTGTAGCCGAAGATGTTTTTGCGCGAGAAGGTCGCGACCAATTCGCTGACGACGCCCATGCTGGGGAGCAGCATGATATAGACGGCCGGGTGCGAGTAGAACCAGAACAAGTGTTGGAACAAGACGGGATCGCCGCCGAGCGCCGGATCGAAAATGCCGATCTTGGCGGTGCGCTCAAGGGCAACCAACAGGATCGTGATCGCGATCACCGGCGTGCCGAGGATGAAGATCAGGCTCGTCGCGTAGTGCGCCCAGATGAAGAGCGGCAGGCGAAACCAAGTCATGCCCGGCGCGCGCATCGTGTGAATGGTGACGATGAAATTCAGCCCCGTCAGGATCGACGAGAAGCCGTTGATGAAAATTCCTAAGCCCGCGACGACGACGTAGCTGTTAGAAAAGGTGGTCGAGAACGGCGTGTAGAACGTCCAGCCCGTATCGATGCCGCCGTTTAAGAGCGCCCAGAACGTGATAATGCCGCCGGCCATGTAAATGTACCAGCTCGCCAGATTCAGGCGCGTGAAGGCCAAATCTTTCGCGCCGATCATCAACGGGATCAGGAAGTTTCCGAGGATGGCCGGGATCGACGGGATCAGGAAGAAGAAAACCATCAAGATGCCGTGGTGCGTGAACATCTTGTTGTAAGTTTGCGCCTGCACCAAATCGCCGACGGGCGTCATCAGCTCCATCCTGATCGCCACCGCGTAGGCCCCACCCAACAAAAAGAAGAACGAAACAGAGGCGAGATAGAGCAGCGCGATCCGTTTGTGATCGAGCGTCAGCAGCCACGACTTAATGCCATAGTCGGCGTTGAGATAGTTGACGTGGGCGAAGCGCGCCCGCGACTCGTCAGCCGGCGACTGTGGATTGAAACCTGATGTGCTCATAAGTGCTTCTCTAAAGGGCAGTCCCAATATAATGGCTCGCCTTCAGTTGTCCCGTCAGGGACATTTGACAAGAGCCTCGCGATTTATCGCTGGGTGAGCCAGCGGAAAAAGATTCTAGTCCCGTAGAGACGATTGGAGATTCGGGAAACGAGACCGGTTATTTCAACCGTCCCTACAGGACTGAAAATCCGACCGCCTTTCTTCCCAGCGATGAATCGCTAGGCTCTTGTCAAATGTCCCTGACGGGGCTAAAAATGGGACGGCGCTTTTCCTCGTGCCGCATCTTCAATTCTCCCGCTGTGGCTGCTGGTTACCGCGCGGTTGCGGCGTAGTGCCCTGCCCGCGCGCACCGGGCACTGGCGCGGTGTTGATGGTCCCTCCGCCCTGACCGGCTCCGGCGGGCGATGTGGGACCAATCGGGTTGGAGATTTGCGCGTCCGGGTTAATGCCGGTCGTCGTCCCTGTCGTGCCGCGCTGCTGCGCGCCCGCCGCCGCGCCGCCCTGCGCCGGTTGGCTGAGCGAGCGGATGTAAGCGATCAACTGCAAAAGTTGATCTTCGCTGACCTGTCCCTGATACGTCGGCATGATCTGCTGGAAACCGGCGACCGTCTTGGCGCGCGGGTTGACGATTGACTCGCGGATGTAAGCCTCATCCGCGATCACTGCTTCGCCGTTATCCAATTGCACCGGCTTGCCGAAGACGTTCTCCAACATGGGACCGCGCCCCTGCGCGTCGTCGCGGTGACAGGTCGCGCAGCCCAAGTC
>JACCRA010000335.1 GCA_013813825.1 Pyrinomonadaceae bacterium
TCGCGGTCGATCTCCTCGAAGCCCGTCTCGTCGATAAAGACGCGGCCCACGTCGCGCTTGGCGATGATGGAGGCGCGCTCGCCGTCGAGTTCCAGCACGTCACCGTTCTCGATCATCAGGATATTCTTCTCGGGAAAGTCGAGATGATTCTTCACGAACTCCTTGTGACGGTAAAGCATCCGGTATTCGCCATGGATGGGGACGACGAATTTCGGCCGCACAGCCTCGGTCATAATGCGGATGTCTTCTTGCGAGGCGTGGCCGCTGACGTGGATCAGTCGCCGCTTTTCGTCGATGATGTTGCCGCCGCGTTTATAGATGTCGCCGATCAAGCGCGAGATCGCGCGCTCGTTGCCGGGGATGATGCGGGCGGAGAGGATGACCGTGTCGCCTTCCTCGATGGACATGCCTTTGTACGATTGTGTTGATAACTGTGCCAGCGCCGCGCGCGGCTCGCCCTGCGAGCCGGTGACGAGAAAGGCGATGTCTTCGTCGGCCATCTGTCGCGCTTCGCCAAGCGAGACCATCATGTTGTCATGCACATCGAGGTAGCCGAGCCGGTCAGCGATTTCGACGTTCTTAATCATCGAACGGCCAATGACGCACACCTTCCGGTCGAACTGTTGCGCGACATCGAAGACGATTTGCAGGCGATGGATCGAAGAAGCGAACGCGGCGACGAAGATGCGCCCTTCGGCTTCGGCGAAAATCTCCTCGAAGGCCGGGATCACGGCGCGCTCTGATGGCGTGCGGCCCGGCACGGAAGCGTTGGTCGAATCCGAGAGCAGCGCCAGCACGCCCTCCTGCCCGTAGCGGCGCAGAGTTCTCAGATCAATCGGCTCGCCGATAACGGGCGTTTCGTCAACCTTATAATCGCCTGTATGAATGATGACGCCAACCGGTGTCGTGATGGCGAGCGAGAAGCAATCGATCAGAGAGTGAGAGGTGCGGATAAACTCAATCTTGAAAGCTCCGATCTCGATTGTCTGGCGCGGCTCGACGCGGTGGATCAAAACGCTGGCGAGCAAATCGTGCTCGTCTAATTTGCTCTCGGCGAGGCCGGCCGTGAAGTGCGAGGTATAGACGGGGACGTTGATCTTCTTCAAAAAGTAAGGCAGCGCGCCGATGTGATCCTCGTGGCCGTGGGTCAGGATCAGAGCCGTAATGTCGTCACGGTATTCATCCAAAAAATTAAAATCGGGCACGCATACGTCCACGCCATATACGTCTTCTTCAGGAAAGCCCATCCCGGCATCGACGATGATCATCTCGTCGCCATAGCGCATCGCCATGCAATTCATCCCAAACTCGCCGACCCCGCCAAGCGGAATCAGCTCAATCGCCTTACTCACTATTTTTTACTCCAATCACTCACACGTCACAGGACATGTATCGTTTAATCACAAATTTAAGGGGTTAATTAACGCGCCAGTATAGCATAGGCGTTCGCCTTTCCCGTCTTGCCGGTAAAATCTAATTTATTGAGAGCCGCTCAAAAATCATGCTTGACAGAGGCGTGGACGGAGAGTAGCTTTTGCCACACTCAAATTTATTTTGGATCAGAAAATTGTAATCGCTCTCATCTTCACTGGCAGTTATTTCTAAAGAGCAGTGTCATGCATCCTCGATTCGCATTGACCGCAATTTTGCACGGACTTGATCACGCCGTCCTCCGCGATCACAGATCAACCCGGCCTCATCACGCGCCGCCGCGCGCAAGGATACTCTCACATGAAAACCTCCGCTTTCCGTCTCGCCGTCAACCGCCCGGCGTTTTATCTCACACTCTCCGGTTTTTGCCTCTTCCTGTTACTGGCCCCGCTGTCTTTCTCTCCGCGTCCGGCCACGGCGCAAACTGAAGATACAACAGCGACGACAAGTTCATTCACGCCGGCGGAGGCGCGCCCTGCCCCGCTGATGGTGGAGCCGGCCAGGCCGCACGTCTTAGCCGCCGCTTACTACCGCACCGGCGCTCACTTGCAAACGACGCTGATGTTCAACAACAAAAGCCCACAGCCCGCCGAAGCGCGCGTCAGCCTGTTCAGTCTGGACGGCCAGCAACTCGACCTCGCGCCGGTGACGGTGGCGGCCAACTCTTTTAGCGAGATCGATCTGCGCGCGCAAATTGGCGACCAAGAGGCTTTCCATCAAGGCAGCCTGCAAGTCTTGTATCACGGCCAAGACATGATGATGGGCAGCCAAGTCAAGATCGTTGACAAGGCGCACAGCCTCGTCTTTGACGAGCAGTTAGTCGAGCCGGCGGCAATGTTCGCATCGTCAAGGCTCGAAGGCGTGTGGTGGCTGCCGTCGCCCCGCGGCGAGATGGGGCTTGCGCTCTCGAACACAACCGGCGCGCCGCTCACGATCACGGCGCGCGTGGATGGCATCGAATCACTGCGGCCAGAGCGTCTCCCGCTGACCCTCTCGCCGCACGAGACACGCCTGTTTGAGTTGCCGCGAGACATGAACGGACATCATGGCGGCACACTTTCGAGAGTCGGCGGCCTCTCGCTCGGACACACCGGCACGCCCGGCGCGTTGCTGGCCCGCGCTTTCATCGCAGAACCGGAAACCGGCTTTTCTTCGTCCGTTCAGTTCATCGATCCGGGCAATTCCAAGTCATCGACACTGCACGGCGCAGGCTTGCGTCTCGGCAGAATTGGCGGCGACAGATTGACGCCCGTCGTCGTCGCGCGCAACAACGGCGACGCGGAAACAGTCATCACCGGGCGCATTCCTTACACGACCGGCGACGGCGGCACGTCTGTCTTGACTCTCCCGGAGTTTCGCCTGTCCGCCGGCGAGACGAAGCAACTCAGTCTGACCAAAGCCATTCACTCCGGGTGTAATTAAAAGTGGGACTCAAGGATAATGACTTTCACTAAGCAGCGAAAGTGGAGGTCAATGATGTCAAATTCTAGCGGCAGTTTAGATG
>JACCRA010000336.1 GCA_013813825.1 Pyrinomonadaceae bacterium
CACCGGGACCGACTCGAACCGCGTCTCGTATGCGAGCAGCACCCCGCTGACCTCGTAAGCGATGGCATTCTCGCGGCGCGCGCGGCCGTTTCGCGTTGGCGCAGGCGCGCAGGCACCGTTACACCGATCAGGACGGCGATGCCAACTGCCACCATTGCGGACATCGCGAAGCCGGAGCGTGCGACACGCAGGCCGGTGAAGCGCGATGGCTCGGCGGCGACGCGGGCACACACACGACGACCTGCCCACAGCGCGACGAGCGAAAGCGGCAGCGCCAGCCACTTCAAGCGCCATGCCGCCGTCTCGGCCGCGCCGGCAACGTCCCAGAAGGCGAAAGACAACGGTTGTCGTTCAAAGAGCGCGGCCACCGTGCCGCTCAACAACATGAGCAAGAGCATTGCGCCCACGCCGCCGACCGCGAACGAGCGCCCGTAAGAGGGCAGCATCAAGTCGGGTTGCGCGAGCGGAGGACCTACAGCTAACGCGCCGCAAGCGTGGCAACTTTCAACGCGCAAATCAGCTTTAATTTTAGCGCCGCAGCAGGGACAGATGCTCAAAGAGAGTACCTCGGAAAATAAAGTTAAGATGCCAGTTGAAAACTACCGCGCCAACCGCACACAGTTAACGCGAAGCAGACGCACCGCCGATAATTTCCGGCGCTGGCCGGTTCGGATCAACCGCCCCGCCCTGAAGCTCTTCAGTGCCGCGTTCGCCGCGCGAGGAATTAGATGCCGGCCGCTCCTGAATCGTCGCCAGATCGACCCGCCAAACTTCGCGCCATGTGTGATACATGCGATGCGCGAACGTCCAGTAAGAGCCGACGGCTAAGACCCATAACACGGCGGGCATCCGGTTGGCGAAGAAACTCTGCGAGCCGGGATGCGTCGAGAGCGCGCCGATGATCAGCAGCACCACCCGTTCCGGGCGACGCAGAAAGCCAACGTCGCACTTCGGGATCAAACTTTCGGCGCGGGCGCTGGCATAGCTGACCATTACCGATCCCATCAGTCCAGCACCGGCCAGAAAGACGTTGAGCGTGGAGTGAAACTCGGTATCGCGAGCGTAAAAGATCATGATGCCGACGAAGGCCACCATGTCTGAGAGGCGGTCAAGCGACGAATCGAGGAAGCCGCCGAAGCGCGTCACGCGCCCGGAGAGGCGCGCCACCTGTCCGTCGAGCATGTCAAAGAGGTTGGCGACGATCAGCACCACGCCGGCCCAAAAAAAGTAGCCGAAACCAAAGAGCAGACCGGACAAGACATTGATCGAGACGCCCGCCACCGTCAGCACGTTCGGGTTAATGCGGCCCTGCGCCAGGCCGCGCACCATCGCGCTGATAATCCGCTGCGCGCCGCGCCCGATGCTCGCCCCGAACAAACTTTTTCACCCCTCTCGTTAGAACCGCGCTGACGAGTAAAGTCCAACAACGCCCACAAAATAAACACTGCATCATAGGGACGCCGCGAAGAGCTTGTCAAGGAAGACTTTGACGGGATTATGGTTGCCTTTCGAGCGAGCAGAACGGAGAACTAAGCGACCTCTCAGTGCGTGTTGCACTGCGCCGATGCATAGTTTGAGAACCGCCTTATTGCCGGCGAACTGCCCGGGGGCTATTGAAGGGCTGTACAAAAAAAGTGACCGGAACATGAACTGCAACGCCCATGTCCCGGCCAATTGATTGTAGTATCCAACACCAAAGCGACGACAAGGATTGGCGAAACATTTGCCCGCCGCTCTTCTCCTGAGCTACCGCGCCAACTTCCGGGCGGGCCGGGATTCGCACCCGGCGGCCTGCGGGTCCCATGTAGTTCCCCCGGCATTCGTCGCTGAAAACAACCGACGGATGATTGACGACGGACGATAGCCAATAGTTTACCGTCGGTTGTGGTGCAAGAAGTGACGACAAGAATTGATGAAACACTTTCCGCGCTCTACCGTTGAGCTATGTCCTCCATTGAAAGTCAGGAGAACACCGGGACTCGAACCCGGAACCACGGGCTTATGAGGCATGTAGTTCCATCCGCATTCGTCACTGAAAAGTAATCAGCAATCACTACTCAGCAAACGCATCTAAGTGATACCTGATGCTGCCAATTATAAATTGGCGACAAGATCGGTGAGAGTTTGACCACGTTGCCGCAGCCTCTCGCCCGTAAAACTTGATCGTGCGAGGCAGGGATCGAACCTGCATTTGCCGATGTACTCCCAACCAGCATTCGCCAACTCAAAGACCGCATCGCCATTTTGCAAGGGCCGACGAATCGTTGCCGAGATACGTCTTCACTGAGAGGTAAATGTAATCCCGACGAGCATTCGGCCCCTCCCGAAGGAGTTAGGATTCAGGATTTAGGATTTAGGGTTCAGGCTGATACTCACCCGAGCTTGAAACCCGGCTCCTAAATCCTGACTCCTGACTCCTACAATGTGACTGCTTCGATCACGCCGACCCAGTGGTTGGCGTTGAGGCGGCCGGTGGCGAACTCGGCGACGAGGGCGAAGACTTGATCCGAGAAACCGCCGACGTTGAGAATGTCTTCGCGTTCCGCCGCCTGCGTCGTGGCGTAAGGCTGCACGTCGATGCAGACTAAGCGCGCCGCAGGGTTACGGCTCTTGAAGACGTTCCATTCGCGCATCGTCGCCGTGCCGCGACCGGCCTTCGCGTCCACCCACGACTCGTTGTCCGAGACGAAGATGACGAGATCGCCCGACGCCTTGCGATGGTTCAACTCGCGGAGCGGCGCGCTGCAATTCGTGCCGCCGCCGCCCACGGCCGCCAACCGTTGCGCGTTCGTCATCACGCTATCGCGCGCGTTCAGACGCACTTTGACGACCCTGTCCTCGAACGGCAACACTTCCGCGCGCGGATTCTGGCGCAAGACAGTCGCCGCCACGAGCGCGGCCACGTCAATGCAGCGCACAGCGGTCGTCGCGCCCTTGCGATAACCCGTCACCGGCGACGACATCGAACCCGACACATCAGGGCACACATGGACCTGCCCTTCGATGCGCGGCACGTTGCGCGTCGCGATCTCCATCGCATCCTGCAACGCCTCGCGGACGATTGCGGGCACGCCCGCGTCCGTTGATGTGTACGCCGCTAATAATTGGTACGGAAAGACGCGGGCTTTCGCGATTAACTGCTCGTCGCTCAGACGCTCTGCCACCAACTCGGCCATGCCGGGCTGCTCGAAGACGCCGTGGCGCGCGAAGGTGTTGAGGTTCATGCGCGTCGTCTGCCACGAAGCGCGGCGCGCGACGCCCGCCCAGTCCGCTTTGCTCAACGCGAGAGCCGTTAGCATCTGGAACGGCACGTCAGGCACTTCAAGGCTGTCGCCCGCCTTGAACGCCTCGAACTGGCGAGCCACCTCCGGCAGCGCCTCCGCGTCGTGCGCGCGTCCGATCATGTAGCCGTAGAGAGCCGCGCGACTCTTGTTCGCCGGCTTCGGATGCACCATCTTCAGGACATCGGCGAGCGACGGCTGCTGGCCGACGTTCGACTTGAACAACGCCGCCTCGTCGCGCGCGTCGAGCCACTCGCGCACCATGCGCTTCGGGGCTGTGCCGAGCGACTTTCTCCCGACCACGCCCGAACGCACGATCTGGACGAAGTTGCGAAGCATCTTCGCGTTGTCGATCACGCGCGGGAAGATTTGCACGAACAACGCGTGATCCCGCACCGAGAGCACCGCGCAGAGCAGCGCCGGCATGTCCTTCATCAAGCCGCGCTCGCGCGCGTAAATCGCCGTCTTGGCGATAAACTCCGGCTCGATGCCCGCGCACAGTTCCAGCGCCTTCGCCAACTGGTCCCCGGCGTTCGCATAAAACGTCGAGTTGAGGCAGCCCGTCGCCGCATACTGCGCGAGTTGCTGCTGCGGCGTGAACTGGTAGGCCGGCGCGTGCTCTTCATTGCGCGCGTCCGTCGCCGGAATCAGCTTGCCGACAATCGACTTGAACAAGTTCTTGTTTGCCATGACCATCAACTCCTTACCGGGAATGAAAACTTCCGGGAGCGCGAGGCTGTTACCCGCCGGCTCGAACGTCACTCACGTCGATGCCGGCGCGCACCTCCGCTCCCTAAAAATTGAAGCGCCTTGTGAAAGGAAACTGCGGAGAAAGGAGTCGAACCCTTATGACCGACTTCAGAGGCCGGCAGCTTGCCAGTTAGCTGACTCCGCAAGCAGAGGAATGATGAATGCGAAATGGTGAATGATAAATGCAAGACAAACTGCTTCTAATTCATCACTCATCATTTCGCATTCATCATTTTCTTCCAATCGGGATGGCGGGACTCGAACCCGCAGCCTTCCGCATGTCGCGCGGACGCTCCAGCCGTTTGAGCTACATCCCGAAATGGTGATCGCGGCGGAGGGAATCGAACCGTCGTCTTTCGCTTATCAAGCGAACGCTCTCGGCCGTTGAGCTACACCGCGAAATCATGGATAGGCCGGGTCGGATTCGAACCGACGATCTTCCGCTTAAAAGGCGGACGCCTTCAGCCGCTTAGCTACCGGCCTGCATCAAATTGACTGTGGCGGAAGGATTCGAACCTTCGGATGGTCGCATTAACAATGCGATGCCTTACCGCTTGGCTACGCCACATGAAACTGACCTTGCTCCCGCGCGACGAAGGCGGGCAGGCGCAAAGGCCGCGCTCTGAAGAGGCGACCTTTGCGCCCTCGTTGGGGTGGGAACATTTGCGAGGCTTGCAGAGAGATGGTTGCGGGAGCAGGAGTTGAACCTGCCGGTTGTGGCGTATGAAACCAGCGAGCCACCGTTGCTCTATTCCCGCGTTAGGTGTTGACTGCGGCGGCGAGAGTCGAACTCGCATCTTCTCATTTACAAGACGAACGCTCTGATTCCAATTGAGCTACGCCGCATGAAATAATTTGCGATCTCAAATTTCAAATCTGAGATTACAAGAGTGGATCGGGTGAGACTCGAACTCACACCTGACAGTTTGCAAGACTGCCGCTCTCCCAAATTAAGCTACCAACCCAAAGTGAAAACTTGATCGCGGAGGCGGGATTTGAACCCGCGCCCTGCGGTTTATGAGACCGCTGCTCTGCCCGCCTGAGCTACTCCGCCATGAAAGTGTCGAAAGCCCGCGGAGGAGTCGAACCTCGCGCCTGTCCGCCCGGCTCTTCGGGGAAGGAACAGTTTAGAAGACTGTTGCCGGGTACGCGGGCCGCATCGGAAGGGAAGGCGATGGAGAGACTCGAACTCTCAAACCTGCTGTTTACGAAACAGCCGCTCTGCCAATTAGGAGCTACATCGCCATTTGAAAACTGGTCGGGGCGTGAGGCCGCCGTTGTGTAGCCTCCCGCGCTCCACAGTCCCTTTAAGCGGTCGCGTCCCGCCGGGATCGAGCCAACGCCCCGAAAAGCAAGGATGAAGGA
>JACCRA010000374.1 GCA_013813825.1 Pyrinomonadaceae bacterium
CCCTGCCCGTCGCGGGTTAAGCGCGCCTGCACGGACGCGCCCTCCGGGATCACGTTCTGAGCGAGTTTCGTCGCTTCCGCGAAAACGTACCGCCCCACGTCGCCTTCTTTCAGGGACGTCAGCGGCAACACCGTCTCTTGCCCCGTCACTCCGTCAATGAGGCGGAGTTGTCGTTGTTGGGCGTCGGCCAGCGCGACGAGCACCGGGCGCGAGAGAAAGTTATAGATGTGATCGCTGACAAACCAGCAGGCTAAGAAAGCGACAAAGATAAAGATGACGGAGCGGATCAGCCGGCGACGCAACTCGTCGAGGTGGTCCAGAAAAGACATCTGGGCCCCGAGCCGCTCGTCGTCGGCGTCGTCTTCCAATCCGGAATCTAAGAGCGGGGCAGACATGGAGATAAAGGGGAAAGGCGCAGGGCGAAGGGCGAAAGGTAAAAATGGGAGACGACTATTGCGCCGCTTGATCTTTCCTTGTGACCTTTCGGCATGATGCTTAGATTTTCGATCCGGTTAGAGCCAGTCGCTTTTGCGCGACGGGTCGGGCGCTTCGTTGGCCGCTGGCGTCACGGCTTCGATTGGCGTGCCGCGCGCGATGGTCGGTGACGGCTCACCCGCGTCGCGATCTACTGTGGGACGCGCGGCGGACGCCAACGGTTCGGGCGGCACTTCGCGCAGCAACGTGCGCTCGCCGCCCGCTGCTGCTGCTGGTCGCGCCGCAGTGTTACGTTCCAAATCAACCTCGCGCTCCCACGTCCGCTTAAAATCTTCCGATGCTCCCTTGAACTGATTCAGGCTTTTGCCCAGCGAACGCGCCAACTCCGGCAGCTTGCGCGGCCCGAACAGCACCAGCGCGCCCACGAGGATCACGAGCAGTTCGGTAGTACCGATGGACTCAAGGAACAACAACATAATTTCAAATCTCAGGTTTTTTAAGCATTCAGCTCTCAGCTATCAGCGGTCAGCCATTCAGATGCGGCGCGTTCATCCGCGCGCTTCGTATCTGGAACCGGTCCGCGCATTACCTTAGTTTTTGCTGAACGCTGAAAGCTGACGGCTGAATGCTTACTACCCTTTGTAATCCGGCGGATAATAAATCAGTTCGATGATCTGGCCGCCGACGCCTTGCGTGTAAAAAGAGACGGTGCGGTCGCGGTGCTCTTTCACAGGGCGTTTCTCGCGTTGCGCGGCCTCTTCCAATTCCTCGCGCGTTTCGACGCGCAAGCCGAGATGCGGCGGATGCTTCGAGCCGGGAGGCAACAGCGCGAGGCCAAACCCGCGCGCGTCGCGCAGCATCGCCCAGTCTTCGTAGCGCGTCTCCAAACGAAACCCAATCCGTTCGTATTCGCGCACGTCGCGCTCTAAATCTTCACACTTCACGGCGAGATGATCCACCACGCCGCCAAACCTCTCTACATTTTCATCCCGCATCGCCGCGAACTCCATGACCAGTGATGAACGCTGAACGGCAAAAGACTTCCGCACGTTTTTCTTCGTCCTCTTTGCCGCAAACAAAATTTTGAGTAACGAGCCACATAGATTGTAACGCTTCGCGCGGCGGGCGTAAAAGCAAGGATGCAGGAGGAAGGAGGAAGGAGGGAGAAGAGCCTGAAGGAGCGTGTCTTACATTCCGCCTTCCGCCTGCACCCTTCCGCCCTTCCCTGACGACGGTGGGCGTCCGCCTTGACATAGTTGTGTCATCAAGCGACCCTTTTTGGCGAATCTGAAAATCAATTCGCGAAAGGTTTGAAACTCGATGAGCAGAGACACACCGCGCATCGTCTCGCTGCTGCCGTCGGCGACCGAGATCGTGTGCGCGCTCGGGTTGGAGGACGCGCTCTTAGGCGTGACGCACGAGTGCGATTATCCGGTGGCGGCGGTTGTCGGCAAGCCGCAGTTGACCGCGAGCCGCATCTCGCACCAGACGATGACGAGTCACGAGATCGATGCGGCCGTCCGTTCGCAACTCGACGGACACGGCTCTATTTATGATCTCGACGAAGAGCGTTTGCGCGCGCTCGCGCCCGATTTAATTCTGACGCAGGAATTATGCGAAGTCTGCGCCGTCAGCTACAAAACTGTGGAGCAGGCGGCGCGGATGTTCGAGGCGGACGTAAAAGTCGTTTCGTTGGAGCCGAACACCATTGCGGACATCTTCGCCAACATCCGCACCGTGGGTGAGTTAACGAATCGGGCGACGGAAGCGGAAGAGTTAATCCGTGAACTGACGATGCGGCTCGACTTGCTGACTTTGCCACTCGCGGACATTGAGCGCCGCCCGCGCACGCTGGTGCTCGAATGGCTGGAGCCGCCGTTTGCGCCCGGCCACTGGGTACCGGAGCAGATCGCGCTCGCCGGCGGCGATCACACGTTCGGCCACGCTGGCGCGGCCTCGCGCACCACGACCGCCGAAGAGATTCGCGCCTACGCGCCCGAAGTGATCGTGCTCGCGCCCTGCGGTTATTACGCGGAAGACATTCTGCGCGCACTATTGAAAACACATTTGCCGGAAGGCTGGGGCGAGTTGCCAGCCGTGCGCGCGGACAACGTCTGGGCGGTTGATGCGACTTCCTACTTCAGCCGTCCCGGCCCGCGCGTGGTGGACGGGGCGGAGATTCTCGCGCACATCATTCACCCTTCAATCTTCGGCCCGCCCGCCGAACATCAGGCCGTCCGCGTGCCACGCGACTTGATGAATGTTTAAGGAGAGAATTAACCACAGCGGAAGAAATGATGAATGCGAAATGATGAGTGATGAATGAAAGGCACAAGCAGTCTGTCTGTCATTCATCATTTCGCATTTCTTCCTCCGTGGTAGAGCTTGTTTATGGGCGCACAATCACAGGGCTTGCTTGACGACTTTGCGCGGGTGGCCGAATCGGTTGCGGCGACGACGAAGAAGTTGGGGAAGGCCGCGCTACTCGGCGACTATTTCCACCAGCTTGATGACGCCGATCTCGTCCGCGCGGCGCGCTATTTTGCCGGGCAGCAGTTCGCTTTGCACGACGCGCGGACGACGAACGTCGGCGGCGTCGTGCTGCGCGACGCGCTCGGCGAAGTGACCGGCCTCGACGTGGAGAATCTGCGCCCGCGCGACGTGCGCCTCGGCGACGCGGGCGAGGTCGCGTTTGAAGCGATGACGGAGACCCGCGCCGACGCGGTGACAGAGCCGACGTTCACGCTTATTGAGATTGAAACTTTAATCGTGCAACTGAGCGAGACGCGCGGCACAAAGAACAAGAAGGCGTTGCTCGTCCAAGCGTTGCAGCGCGCGACGCCGCTCGAAGCGAAGTACCTCGTCAAGCTGCTCGTCGGCGATCTGCGGATCGGTTTGAAAGAGGGTTTGGTCGAAGATGCCGTCGCGCGCGCCTTCGGACAAATGTTGGCTCATGTCGCGCAGGTCAACATGCTGGTGGGCGACATCGGCGAGACAGCGGTGCGCGCCCGCCACGGCGAGCTTGAAGGCGTCGCGATGCGTCTGTTTCACCCACTGAAGTTCATGCTCGCAACAGCCGCCGTCGATCTCGCGGACGTAGCCCGCACGATGCCGGAAGATTTTTTCTTCGTCGAAGACAAATTCGATGGCATCCGCGCGCAAGCGCACGTGCAGACGGGGCGCGTCGCCCTCTTCTCGCGCACGCTGGACGAGATCAGCCACCGCTTCCCCGAACTAATCGCGCCGCTCAAAAGCCTGCCGTCTGATGCGATCATCGACGGCGAGATCGTGCCCGCGCGCGGCGAGACGATTTTGCCGTTCGCCGAGTTGCAAAAACGGCTGGGGCGCAAAACGGTGGGCGACGAACTGCTCGCCACCACGCCGGTCGTCTTCATCGCTTACGATCTGCTCTACGCCAGCGGGCGCGTGCTGATCGACGCGCCTTTGTCCGAACGCCGCGCCGTACTGGAAACGATGCTTGCGCCGGGCGGCGCGACCGCCGCGGCGTTGCGGCTGTCGGAAGCCAAACGGGTGCGCGACGTGGCAATGCTCGACGAAGAGTTCACGGCGGCGCGCGGGCGCGGCAACGAAGGGTTGATGATTAAAGACCCGCGCTCGGCTTACAAGCCGGGCAAGCGCGGGCGCGAGTGGCTGAAGCTGAAGCGTCCTCTGGCGACGCTCGACGTGGTGGTAACGGCGGTTGAGGTCGGCCACGGCAAGCGCCGGCATTTGCTCTCCGATTACACGTTCGCCGTCCGCCGCTCCGAGACGGACGCGGAACTTCTCAACGTCGGCAAGGCTTATTCAGGCTTGACTGATGTGGAACTGGCCGAACTGACCGAGTGGTTTCGCGCGCACACGATTCAAGAGTTCGCGCATGGGCGCGTCCGCGTCGTCGAACCGCGAATCATTCTCGAAGTGACTTTCGACCGCGTGCAGGAATCGAAGCGGCACAAGAGCGGCTATGCCCTCCGCTTCCCGCGCATCCTGCGCCTGCGCGACGACAAGGCCCTCGCCGAGATCGACACGCTGGCGACCGTCCGCCAACTCGTCGAACCTGAGAGGAAAGAGTAAGGGATTCGTGATGCCAAAAAAGCCGCGCTGTCTTGAACACTTGCCAGCGCGGCTTTCGAGTTGTGAATTTGAGTTGATAGTTGTCAGGCGGTTTGCGCTGTGGCCGCCGGCACTTCTTCGGCCAGCAGGCTGCGGAGCATCCACGCCGTTTTTTCATGGACTTGCAGACGCTCTGTTAGCAAGTCGGCGGTCGGAGCGTCGCCCGCATCCTCGGCCGTGGAGATCACGGTGCGCGCCGTGCGCGCCGCCGTCTCGTGGCCTTCCACTAGCAGGCGAATCATGTCCTGCGCGCGCGGCGGCACGCCGGCCGCTTCCTTGATCGAAGCGAGGTTGGAAAAGTCCTGATAGCTGCCGGGCGCGAAGTGGCCGAGTGCGCGGATCCGTTCGGCCAGCAGATCGGTCGCCGTCCACAATTCGTTGTACTCTACCTCAAACATCACGTGCAGCGTCTGGAACATCGGCCCCGTGACGTTCCAGTGGAAGTTGTGGGTCTTTAAGTAGAGCGTGAAAGTGTCGGCCAACAGGCGCGACAAGCCTTCGGCGATCTCGCGCCGATCTTTCTCCTCAATGCCGATGTTAATGGGCATCGCAGTGGTTTCCTTTCCCTTCTTTGCCATTGTCTTGATCCTCCCGGTTCAATCTTCCCGAACGGTAACTGCGCCGCCGGCCACGGCAACACAGCGGAAGAGGAGCAGCCGTTGAGCTTTAACCTCTTCATATTTAGTTCACCTAATTGTCGCTCACCCCGCGATCCGTGTTTCCCGCCCACCTGCTGTCACGTCAGGAACAGTGGCCGGCAACACCTCTTCGCGGTAGCCGCACTCTTCGCGGGCGCAGACGCGACTGGTTCCCTTCTTCGTCGTCTTCTGTAACAGGAACGGCGCGGCGCACTGCGGGCATGGCGTATCGGCGAGCGGTTTGTCCCAGTACACCGCGTCGCACTGCGGATACTCCGAGCAGCCGTAGAAAGCTTTGCCGCGCTTCGATTTCTTAACGACGATCTCGCCCTTGCAGCCGGGCTTAACGCAGGCCACGCCGGTCGTCTCGCGCTTGATGTATTTGCAAGTCGGGTAATTCGCGCAGGAGACGAACTCACCGAAGCGGCCTTGCCGGCGGACGAGTTGCGCGTCGTCAACCGGACACTTCTCGTCGAGCGGCACGGGCGCGGCGGCGACGACGCCGCTACGGCTGATTTTGCGAATGTTGCGGCATTCGGGATAGCCGGTGCAACCGAGGAACTGGCCGAAGCGGCCGCGCTTCAAAGCCATCGGTTTGTCGCACAACTCGCAACGCTCCTCTTCCTTTTCCGCCGCGCCTTCATCGCCTCCGCCCGCGTTGGCATCGGCCGCCGCCTTCGCCCACGGGGCTGCGCCGTCAGTGCCGCCCGCCGTGACGGTCGCGTTCGTCGTCTTTTTGATCTCGCGCGTCGTGCGGCACTCCGGGTAGGTCGCGCAGGCGAGGAACTGGCCGAAGCGGCCGAACTTGATGACCATCCCCGCGCCGCACTTCTCGCAAATCTCATCGGTCGGGATCGCCTGCTGCTTCGCCGCCTTCATCTCGGCCTCGGCGGTCTTTAAGTCTTTCGCGAACTTGTCGTAAAACTCGTGCAGCGCCACAGTCCACTTCAGTTTCCCGTCCTCGATCTCGTCAAGCTCTTCTTCCATCCGCGCCGTGTAGGATTCGTTGAAGAGATCGTTGAAGCTGGCGACTAAGAGATCGTTGACCGTCGTGCCGAGCGCCGTCGGGTGAAAGCGCCCTTCGACTTTCTCGACGTACTCGCGATCCAAGATCGTCGTCATGATGGCGGCGTAAGTCGAAGGCCGGCCGATTCCCTTTTCTTCGAGCGCCTTCACGAGCGTCGCTT
>JACCRA010000289.1 GCA_013813825.1 Pyrinomonadaceae bacterium
CACAGTCGGGACACTCCTGCGCAAACTTGAGACGCCCGCCTGCGCGCTGCACCTGCCCCGTACCGCTGCACGTCGGGCACACCGTCGGCGTGCCGCCCGTGTCGCCCGCGCCGTTGCAGCGCGAACACTGCTCCGAGCGGTTCACGGAGATGTTCGTGGTCATCCCCGTGACGGCTTCCTCGAAAGAAAGCGCGAGCGGCATCTCGATGTCTGCGCCGCGTAGAGGTTGCGGGCGCGGCGGTTCGCGCTCCTGCCGCGTCGCGCTGCCGCCACCGCCGCCGAAAAGATCGGAGAAGATGTCGCGGAAACTTGAACCGCCTGTTCCGGTGCCGCCGCCCGTCGCGTTGCCCCAGTCGAAGCCGGTGAAGTCAAAGCCCGCGCCTGTGCCGCCGCGCGTTCCCGCGCGCCCCTGCTCGGCCGCTTCCGCCAGATTGTCAGAATACTGCCCGAAGCGATCATAAACCTTACGCTTCTTTTCATCCGACAAAACGTCGTGCGCTTCGGTGATCAGCTTGAAGCGTTCTTCGGACGATTTGTCGCCCGGATTCACGTCCGGGTGATACTTGCGGGCAAGTCGACGATAAGCCTTCTTGATCTCCTCCGGCTTCGCGTCGCGCTTTACGCCGAGGGTTTTGTAGTAATCTTCTTTTGCCATCAGAAAACTGAGCAGTAAGAGAAAGTAAGCAGTGAGCGGTGAGCAGTTAAGACGAACCTGCTTTTCTTACCCCTCGCTGCTTACCCCTTACTGCTCACTTGCTCTTACTTATTGTCGTCAACGTCCACGTATTCGGCGTCAATCACGTTGTCGTCGCCACCACTCGCGCCTTGCGTGCCGGAAGCTGCGCCTGCGGCGGAGGCTTGACCGCCCGCGCTGCCTGCATCACCGCCGCCCGCCGCAGACGTGCCGCTCTGGTTGTAGAGAGCTTCGGCGAGTTTGTGCGAAGCGGTTTGAAGGGCGTTGAAAGCGTTGTTCATGCGCTCTGTGCCGCCCTCTTCGAGCGCCTTCTTCGCGTCGGCGAGTGCGGTTTCGATTTCCGTCACACCTGCCCCGTCAAGCTTCTCGCGGTTTTCGTTGAACGTCTTTTCAACTTGATACTGCAAACCGTCGAGACGATTGCGCGCTTCGATCTCTTCGCGTTTCTGCACATCTTCCGACGAATGCGATTCAGCTTCGCGCATCATGCGGTCAATCTCTTCCTTCGAGAGTCCCGACGAAGCGGTGATCGTGATCTTCTGTTCGCGCCCGGTGCCCATGTCTTTCGCCGAGACGTTGACGATGCCGTTGGCGTCAATGTCAAACGTCACTTCGACTTGCGGCATTCCGCGCGGTGCGGGCGGAATGCCGATAAGGTGAAACTTGCCGAGCGTCCGGTTGTCTCCCGCCATCGGTCGCTCGCCCTGAAGGACGTGAACCTCGACGGACGTTTGATTGTCCGAAGCGGTCGAGAAAACCTCCGATTTGCGCGTCGGGATCGTCGTGTTGCGCTCGATCAGTTTCGTCGCCACGCCGCCCAGAGTTTCAATGCCGAGTGAAAGCGGAGTTACGTCAAGCAGCAGGATGTCGGTCTTTTCACCCGACAGCACGCCCGCTTGGACGGCCGCTCCGACCGCGACGACTTCATCCGGGTTGACAGATTTGTTCGGCTCTTTACCGAACAATTCTTTCACCATCTCCTGCACCTTCGGGATGCGCGTCGATCCGCCGACGAGCACCACTTCATCGATCTTGCTCGATTCAATGCCCGCGTCCTTCAACGCCTGCTCGACCGGATTCTTCAAGCGCTGCAAAATCTCTTCGATCAGCCCCTCGAACTTCGCGCGCGTCAACTTCATCACGAGGTGCTTCGGCCCGGAAGCGTCCGCCGTGATGAACGGCAAATTGATCTCCGTCTCCATCGCGCTTGAAAGCTCGATTTTGGCTTTCTCCGCCGCTTCTTTCAAGCGCTGCAGAGCCATCTTGTCGCCCGCGAGATCAATGCCCTGATCTTTCTTAAACTCCTCGATGATCCATTTGATCAAACGCTCGTCAATATCATCGCCGCCGAGGTGCGTGTCGCCGTTCGTGGATTTCACTTCGACGACGCCTTCGCCGACTTCGAGAATTGAAACGTCAAAAGTGCCGCCGCCGAAGTCGAAGACGGCGATGGTTTCG
>JACCRA010000418.1 GCA_013813825.1 Pyrinomonadaceae bacterium
CGTCTGACACCCACTCCCGATGTCGAGACTCGCGCCAGCGCGGCGGCTCGCGCCTCAACTTCCTGATCTTCGCGGCGATAGTCGTTACTCTGCTCTATGTTGGATACCAGTTCGTCCCGGTCGCCTACCGAGCCTCGACGTTGCAGGTTTACATGCAGGACACGGTGAACGCGGCGGCGGCGGCCAACAAGTCAACCGATTGGGTGCGGCAACAAGTGATCTTGAACCGCGACGACTACGGCATCCCCGAAGACGCCATCATCAATGCCGCCAGCCGCGACCGGCGGATGGAACTGCGTGTGCAGTTCACTCGCCCGATCCCGCTGCCCGGCTACGTCTACGATTACAACTTCGATCACACGGCCAAGAGCCGGAGCTTTTTGGTGAGATGAACAGGCCGCCCGTTGTCGGTGGACAGCTTTTAAGGCGGGTTGCGAGTGGCTTTACCGAGCCAGCGTCACGCGGGTCTTCACTCGCAAACTGCTTTAGGCGTTGACGGCGGCTGGCGCGATCTTCGCGCCGAGCAAGCCTTGCAGTTGGACGAGTGACGCGGGTGCGTCGGCGAGCCAAGTGGTGGGACAGACGCCGCAGCGCGTGCAGTTGCTCACCGATGGGCAGGGCGCGGTCGATTTGGCGATCTGTGAGCGTTCGTGCTCCTGTTGCATGAACTCGCGCGAGAGTCCGGCATCGACGATCTCCCACGGCAGCACTTCGTCGTAGCTGCGTGCGCGTCCCGTGTGCCGGGCGGGAACGTCGCCAATCTCGCGCAGGGCGGCGTTCAAGTCGCCGTCGAGCCGCGCCATCGCTTCGATCACTCGCGAGACGGTGCGATCACCGGACGAGAACAGCGCCTGCTCGTGGGCGATGCGCGCCGACATGGCGCGCACTTCCACGTTCGGGATGCGCGCCAGTTGCTTGCTCACCCATTTCAGACGCCGCTTCAACTCCTTCTCTTCGCAGAGCGGCTCCCACTGGAACGGCGTGTTCGGCTTCGGCACGAACCCGTTCAGCGCGGGGATGATTTTGCCGACGCGCCCGAATCGTTTGCCTGCTTCGAGCATCCGATCTTTGATCCGCTCGACCAGCTTGACCATCTCTTCGAGGTCTTCGTCCGTCTCCGTCGGCAGCCCGACCATCAGATAGAGCTTGATCGTCAGCATCCCGCGATCAAAGACCGCCCCGCAGATGTCCACGATCTCGTCGTTCGTCAGATTCTTGTTGATGACTTTCCGCAGCCGATCCGAGCCGGTTTCGGGCGCGACGGCGATCTGTTGATCCTTCGACTCAACCAGCGCGTCGAGCAATTCGTCTTCGATCTGATCCAGCCGCAAACTTGAGACCGAGATGCGGTAATTCATCTCTCGCAGCCCGCTCAGGATTTCGCTGATCTCAGGGTGATCGCAAACAGCGGTCGAGACGAGTCCGATCTTGTCAGTCCTGCCGCGCCATGCGGCGGCCTTCGCCAGTACGTCGCGCGCCGGCACGACGCGGGGGGGCCAGTAGTTAAAGCCCGCCCAGCAGAAGCGGCAGCCCTGCGAGCAGCCGCGCGAAATCTCGATCAGGAAGCGTTCGCCCATCTCGGCCGCCGGCGCCCAAATGACCGTGGAAGGCGCGAACACTTTCCGCGCGCGCAACTGCTCCGCGATCTCCTCTTCGCCGCGCCGCATCGCGCGCCGCAAACTGCCTTCCTTCGGGTTCTCAGCCGACACCGCCCGCCCGACGCGCGACGGGATGCCCAATTCGCGCGGCGTGTAACTCTCAATCGCGCCGTCCGCGCGGTACGTCACGTCGTAGAGCGACGGCACGTAAAACCCGCGCCCGCGCCGCGCGAGCGCGCGCAGCAAATCTTCCTTCGTGCCTTCGTTCTCGAAGATCGCGCCGACGAGTTGCGGCACGAGGATCTCGCCCTCACCGACGCCGACCACATCCGTAAAGTCCGCAATCGGCTCCGGATTCAAAAACGACGCCGCGCCGCCCATCACGATCAGCGGATCGCGCGTTGTCCGCTCGCGCGCCCACAATGGGATGCCGCTCAATTTCAGCATCCGCGCCATGTTCAGGTAATCAGTCTCGAACGAGATGGAGAAGGCCACCACGTCGAAGTCGCGCACCGCCGTCTGCGTCTCAAGCGACAGTAGCGGCGTGTGGGTCTTTTCGTACTCGCGCAATTCCGCCTCGTCCGGCAAAAACACGCGTTCGCACGAAACGTCTGAAATGTTATTGAAGATTTCGTAAACGGCGTGAAAACCAAGATTCGCCATCCCGACCGCATACACGTTCGGGTAACACAAGGCGACGCGCAAGACGGCCCCACGCTTAACAACATAGCCTTCCTCGGCGGCGAGCCGGCGTTTATAACTCTCGGTAATTCTTTTCATACAAAAGTAGTCTGTAATCAGTAATCAGTAAAAGCATTTGTATTGATGCT
>JACCRA010000419.1 GCA_013813825.1 Pyrinomonadaceae bacterium
GATGAGGGCTATCGCGTCGGAGGATCGATTGGCGGTATCTTCGATAATCCGAATGATATGGCGATCCACCTCATCAGCATGGTGCCAATCGGAATTGCCTTACTCGTCAGCGCGCGAAATTTCCTGAAGAAATTGATTTACGGCAGTTGCACCGCCCTGTTGGTCGCCGGCACTGTGGTGACGTTTTCGCGCGGCGCTTTCTTAGGGTTGTCATTCGCCATCGCCGCGCTTGCGTTTAAGCTTGGGCGCCGGAACCGGCTGGCGATGTTGCCGCTGCTCCTTGCCGCGGCAATGGGATTTTTCGCCCTCGCGCCGTCAAATTACTCGGGTCGGTTAGCCTCGATGTTCGATCACAGCCTCGATCCGAACGGCTCAGCGAGTCAACGCCAGGCGATCCTGACGAGGTCTATTATCGTGGCACTACGCCACCCTTTGTTGGGCATCGGCATGGGTAATTTTCACATCATGTCCATTCGCGAATTGGTCAGCCACAACTCTTACACACAAGTAGCTTCGGAGATGGGCATGACGGCGCTGGTGCTCTACGTCATGTTCATGGTGGCGCCGCTCCGGCGGCTGCGACAAATGGAACGTGAGACTTTTGCTGAAAGGCGGGGAAAGCGGGGAAGGCGCTTCTATTATCTTGCTATCGGATTGCAGGCGAGTTTGATCGCCTTTATGGTCAGCAGCTTTTTCGGCTCGGTGGCCTACCAGTGGTATGTCTATTACTTGGTCGGATACGCCGTCTGCCTGCGGCGCTTGTATGAGTCCGAAATCGGACGGGCCGTTGGGGAGAGCACCGCTGACGGCGAGGCAGTCCCTCAGTCGCAGCCGGCGTCAGCCGCAGTGGCATCGGTCTGACCGCGAATCGGGAATCACGTCATGCAACTCGTGAAGTTCATCGCCGAACTGATTTTTTGGTCGAGTGTGGCGACCCTAATCTACACCTACCTCGGCTACCCGCTGTTGTTGGCGGTGGTGAGTCGGCTGCGGGCGCGCCCGGTGCGGCGGCAAGCGGCATGGGCGCCAGTTGTGACCATCATTATTACCGCTTATAACGAGGAACTTGATCTCGCCGCAAAGCTTGAGAACACGTTGGCGCTGGATTACCCGGCGGAAAAGCTGGAAGTGATTGTCGCCTCTGATTGTTCGGCGGATCGGACAGACGAAATCGCACTGAGCTTTGCCCCGCGCGGAGTGCGTTTGCACCGCCAGCGCGAGCGGCGGGGGAAAACTGCGGCCCAGAACGCCGCTGTCGAACTGGCTGGCGGCGAAATTATTCTTTTTTCCGACGCGACAACTCTTTACCGCCTGAACGTGCTGCGCGTGATGATGGCGAACTTCGCCGATCCGTCAATTGGTTGTGTGGCCGGTCGCTTGCTCTACGTCGATCCGGCGGACTCTAGCGTGGGGCGCGGCGCGCTCTCCTACTGGGGCTATGAAACATTTCTCAAAGAGCGCGAGAGCCGGATCAATTCGTTGATCGGCGTCTCCGGCTGTCTGTATGCGGTGCGCCGCGCGGCCTACGTTCCGCTCTACGAAGAGGCGTGCAGCGATTTCATCATCGCGACGAAAATGGTTGAGCAAGGGTTGCGGACGATTTACGAGCCGGACGCCGTCTGCACTGAAGAGACAAACCGGCGAACAGACAAGGAGATGCGGATGCGAGTGCGCGTCATAGCGCAGACGTTCACCGATCTCTGGCGTCATCGCGCGATGCTGAATCCGCTCCGCAGCGGCTTTTACGCCGTCCAACTCATTTCACACAAGGTCCTACGCTACCTGATGCCGGTCTTGCTGCTCGCCATCCTCGGCGCGTCAATCGCGCTGGCAGGCTCTTCTCTCTGGTACGCGGCGGCGCTCATCACGCAGTTGGCATTTTACGCGACGGCCGTGCTGGGATTCGTCCTTGAGCGCGCCGGCCTCCATCACAAACTGCTGGCGCTGCCGCAGTATTTCGTACTGGCGAACGCGGCTTCCTTGATCGCCTTTTACAAATTCTTGCGCGGCGAGCGGTATGCGCGTTGGGAGCCGATTCGCGCGCCGGTCGTCGCTGAAG
>JACCRA010000020.1 GCA_013813825.1 Pyrinomonadaceae bacterium
GGTTGGCATCATTCTCAAGTTCGTTCAGGCGCGCGACGGCGGCGGTCAGATCGCGCCGCCGGACGGGCGGGCGCACGACGGTTTCCGCCCACGAGTAATACGGGTAATCGACGCGGTAACCATAACCGCCCCCGATGGGAATCGCGATCAGGTACAACTCGCCGCGGGCGTGGCGCGAGATGGCGGTGTAAGGCGCGGCGTGCCGCGTCGGTTTGAAGCCGGACGCGCCGTAGAGATCGGGCGCGAGTGTGATCAGCGAGAGTTTGGCCGTCTCATCTTCCTCAACTCGCGACGCTCCGCGCGCGAAGCTCTCAAGCGCGCGCTCGATCTTCATCCATTCGTCGCGCCACAGCGATTCGTAATCGTTTGTCTGCCGCAGCACGCTTTCGACTTTTGGCAAGATCAACTCGTAAGCCCGCGCCTCGTCCACGTCCATGTCGCCCGCCAGCATTCGCGCCAGCGGCGAAATAACGCCCGCGTCGGGTATCGCCGCGTCCGAGCCTTGAATGACGATGCTGGCGCGGATCGCCTGCTCGTTCGTGTAAGCCGAAAAATCGCCGGACTCGGCGGCGGGGATCAACTCCGCGCGCAGATCGAGAGCGCGGTCGCCGGTCAGTATCGTCCACACCGAGAGCACGCCGTCGGTGTCGAAGTGATTGTTGGTGACGAGATCGATCCCGCGCGTCAGTTCCTCGCGTCGCGGAGAGGCGACGAGGTTTAAGGCGATCTCGGTCGAGGTGTCGGCTTTCAACTCGGCCGGCGTCTCGTTGCCTTGCCAGTGTGAGAAGTGGACGGCGTGCGGCACTACCCCGTCAATTGACAACTTCGGCGTCTCTTCCAGCCCCGCGTGATAGTACTCAAAGCGCATCGCACCTGCTCCCTCCGGTCAATCAGTTCGGCTGCGTCCGCAGTGTAGCGCAACCGCCTGCAACTGTCAGTCGTCAGATGGTAAGCGTTCAGCCATCAGCTTTCAGCTTTCAGCGAAAACAAAATAAGCTCGCGCGGCGCGCCTCAGACATGCGGCGCGAAGATGAACAAGCTACGCCGCCTGTGACCGGCTGACCGCTGATGGCTGACGGCTGACGGCTGACCGTCAGATGATACATCATGTTCTGCTATTTACGATTGACGCTTGACGCTTTACCATTGACTAAACACCGAAGGAGGTTTTCACCAGATGGGACTCGTGATCTACGTCAAGCCGAACTGCCCGTACTGTCAACAGGCGCGCGACTTTTACAACGGGCAGGGCATCCCGTTCGTCGAATACGACGCGCAGACCGACCGCGCGCGGCGCACAGAGATGTTCGCCTTCTCGGACGGCGATCCGACCGTGCCCTGCATGGTCGAGGACGGCGTTTACGTCGGTTCGGGCTGGGGCACGCCGCCCCGCGGTTGAACCGTCCACGACTAAGGCCGGCCGTGCGCCGGACAAAGCAGAGGTCAGAGGTCAGAGGTCAGAGATTAGTAGAAGAATGGTTTAACTGGTCCCTGACCTCTCTCCTCTTTTCGTCTCGTACTGACCTCTGACCTCTGACCTCTCTTGATTGCAAATCGCGGATCAAAAACCTACAATCCGAAACCTACATGATCGGCTCCACTCTGCTTAATTATCGGATTACGGAAAAGCTCGGCGCGGGCGGGCAAGGCACGGTTTACAAGGCGACTGACACGCGGCTCGGGCGCACGCTCGTTGTCAAAGTCCTTTCGCCGGAGTTGACCGCGAAGGAAACCAACCTCAAACGTTTCGAGCGCGAAGCCCAGCTTGCGTCCGCGCTCGACCACCCGAACATCTGCACCATCTACGGCCTGCACGAATCCGGCGGCTTGCACTTCATCACGATGCAACACATCGTGGGCAAGAACGTGCGAGAAATCGTGGCCGGCCGGCCGCTGGATTTAAGCAGCGCGCTCTCCATCGCCATTCAAGTGACCGACGCGCTGGCCGTCGCTCATTCGCGCGGCATCATCCACCGCGACATCAAGGCCGGTAACGTGATGGTGACAGAGGACGGCATCGCGAAAGTGCTCGACTTCGGCCTCGCCAAGTTGCTCGACGAAAGCCACGAGGGCACGCGCGGCGACATGCACTTAACCGAGTTGGGCGTGCCTTACGGAACGGCCACTTACGCCGCGCCGGAGCAGGCGATGGGCGGGCGCGTCGATCACCGCGCCGACATCTTCTCGTCGGCCGTGCTGCTCTACGAGATGCTGATCGGGACGTGGCCGTTTCGCGGCACGACGAGCGTGGAAGTGCGCTACGCCGTGCTGCACGACACGCCGCAGCGGATCGCGGAAATCCGCAACGACACGCCGCCACGCCTACAACAAATTCTCGACCGCGCGCTCGCCAAGCGGCCCGAAGATCGTTACCAGAAGATATCTGAATTGCGCGACGAACTGCGAAGCGTGCGCCGCGAACTGCGCGAGGCGCGGGCGCTCGACATCACCGATGAGTTTGAGCCAATCGTGCCGCGCCACCAAGAGCCAGTTGACACCGGCCTCGGCGGCACGTTCCGCCGTTGGTTTCGCAACATCACCGGCGGGGAAGGCTCGCAGACCACGCCGCCGAGCAACATCAACACCGCCGCGCCGCGCGGCACGACCCAACGTAGCGAGACGCCGCCGCGCGAGTTGCACGACACGCCGCAGACCAGTCTGCCCGGCGACGGCACGCAGAAGTCAGTCGCAATCTTGCCTTTCCGCAATTTGAGCGGCGATCCGACCGTCAGCTTCTACGAGTTTTCACTGGCCGATGCCGTGATCACGGAACTCGCGCGCCTGCGCTCGCTCGTCGTCCGCCCATCGTCGCTGATCGTCAAGTATCAGGGGCAGGAACGCGACCCGCGCGAGATCGGACAGGAGTTGAGCGTCAGCGCCGTGCTGGCCGCGAACTTTTTGCGCTCCGGCGATAAGCTCCGGGTCAATGCCCAACTGCTCGACGTGCATTCCGGCCATCTGCTGTGGACCGACCGCATCGACGCCGCCGCCGCCGACATCATCGCTGTCCAAGACACCATCGCGCAGCGCATCGTCGATGGATTAAGAATCGAATTAACTTCGGATGAGCAGGTCGGACTCGCCCACCGCGCCGGCGGCGGGGCCGACGCGGGCGCTTATGAGGAATATTTGCGCGGGCGCGACGCAATGGGGCGCTACATTTACCACTCGCTCGCCGAGGAGGATGTCGAAGAGGCCATCCGCCACTTCAAGCGCGCCGTCGAACTCGATCCCAACTTCGCGCTCGCATGGTGTGCGCTCGGCGGCTGCTA
>JACCRA010000502.1 GCA_013813825.1 Pyrinomonadaceae bacterium
AGACCTGAGCGACAAAGGGCATACCACGGTCATCGCTACCACCAACGTCAAGCATTTAGCCTTGTTCGTTGACGCGCGTTTGTGGCGAAATATTTGAAGCGCGGCTAACATCTTGTCTGCGAGGCGCGTCGTCCCGGTCTCACATTGAGTTTGTCATCGCTGATATTCCAGATGAACTCGAATGGGAGAAACCGCCGTTCCGACGGCGAAAGAGAAAGAAGTAAGTTATGACAAGCCAATCTGCTCCGATTTGCAATAAGCACCACAGATCGAAAGAGTGGCAACCAGCCGTCTTTGAATATGGCGATGGCGGTATCTTGATCCGCGTGCCTCACGTCTATGCTTGGGTGTGCCCGGAAGACGGCGAAGCATCATTTACGCCGGAGACGGTTGATGAACTGATTGTCACGGTGCGTGATTTGCTGGAACCGGCTAAACGGGTGCGAGAGCGGCGGTCATTGCTGACGGAGTATATCGTTTCGGTCAGTTGAATCTGAGTGGGGGCTATTACTTCTCTCGATGTACCCCGACCACTGCCGCCCGGCGACCCGCGAGAGACTCGCCCCGGCTGACTATCGGTCATCCAAAAGGCTTTGACTCAGGAAGGGGCAGCGACGATGAACGAAGACACCACGCAACAACTACCGGCGTTTGAAGCGCGCATCATAGCAGCCATCGCGGAAATGCGAGCGGAAATGAGCGAGCGATTGACCGCGATTGAAGGCGAGATAAGCGAGCGATTGACCGCGATTGAAGGCGAGGTTGCAGCCACTAAAGGCGAGGTTGCAGCCACGCGCCAAGCCTTCCATACGCGCATCTCGACGCTGGAAGAAAAGGCCGACGAACGCGCACGCGAGACACGCCCGCTGTGGGAAGAGATGCGCGCCACCCTCGAAGAAATTCGCTTGCAGCTTAACGAAGTCCTGCGCGATTTAATGGCGACGCGCACCCGCGTTGCCAGATTGGAAGAGAGCCAGCGCCAGCCAACAGCGTAACCAACCACGCCCACGCCGCCAAACTCTTTAACGAAGTCGGCGCTGAATTGGGCGGGCGGATTAAGCAGCAAAAGCGCGCGGCCAAGTGATATGATACCGAGACCAGAGGATCGAGACTATGAGCGAAGAAGAGATGCAGCGCCAGATGGAGTTCATCGTCAACCAACAGGCGCAGTTTGCGGCGGACATCCAGCGAGCAACAGAAGAGCGCGAAGCGGATGCCAAACTGTGGCAGCAGAAATACAGTGGCCTGACGGACGCGATGACCTTCGTGGTTGGCACGCTTGGCAAGTTGGCGGAAGCGCAGGCACAGGCCAACGCGCGTCTGGCCGAACTGGCGGAGGCACAGAAGCGCACCGATGTGGTGCTGGCTGAAACGGGCGAACGATTCAACATCTTCATCAACGTCGTGGAGCGGTACATCAGTGAGCGCCGCAACGGGAAAGCGGACGGGAACGGACCTAGCGCGCCGGGAGAGTAAGCGCATGAGCGAAGAAGAGCTGCAAAAGAAGATGAATTTTATCGTCGCACAGCGCGCACGGTTCAGGGCCGACATGCAGCTTTTGCGTAGGTCAGAGGATGAAATGGAGAGAAAGTGTCGTCAGTTGACGAAGGCGCTCACCTCTCTCGTCAGCACCTTCGATCAGTTGGCGCAAGCACAGGCGCGGGCGGCAAGAGCAACGGCGGAAGCGCAAGCACGGGCCACGGATCGCTTGGCCGCCCAGTCCGCCAAACAAGTCGGAGTTGACGATCCACTCAACCGCTTAATCAACACCGTCGAACGCTACATCAACGAACGCCGCAACAGGCGCGCGCAAAACGGCGACAGCGAGAAGCCTTCTCCGTCAGCCTGAAACGGCATGGCGACCTTTGGTCGCCGGTGGTTGACTTCACCAACCCTCTCGCCGCCCGCCAAGCTCAACACGACAATCGTTTCCGCGCCAACATGGCTCGTTCTGCTTTATGCCATGACTTGTGAACACGGCGCGGCCAACCGGAATTTATAGCAATTCTCAGATCAGTGCGCCCTTACTGCG
>JACCRA010000503.1 GCA_013813825.1 Pyrinomonadaceae bacterium
GCGCCTTAAACCGCTCACGGAGAAGATTAAAAACGAAATGGCACAAGAGACTTTGCACCGCGAAGTAGTGATTATCGGCTCCGGCCCGGCCGGGTTGACGGCGGCCATTTACGCGGCCCGCGCCGACCTCAAACCGCTCGTCGTCGAAGGCCCGCAGCCCGGCGGCCAACTAACTATTACGACCGAAGTGGAAAACTACCCCGGCTTCGCCAAAGGCATTCAAGGGCCGGAGTTGATGGACGAGTTTCGCGAGCAGGCCGCCCGCTTTGGCACCGAGTTTCTCGTCACTTGGATCACGAAAGTCGATCTTTCCGAGCGCCCGTTCAAGGTTCACACGGATGATCATTTGATTGAAGCTGAGACGCTAATCATCGCTTCCGGCGCGTCCGCGAAGTGGCTCGGTATTCCCGGCGAAGCGCCCGCGCCGAAAGGCTTGGGCGGCCTCGGCGTTTCAGCCTGCGCCACTTGCGACGGCTTCTTTTTCAAGGGCAAAAAGATCGTCGTCGTCGGTGGCGGTGACACCGCGATGGAAGAGGCCAATTTCCTGACGCGCTACGCTTCGAGCGTCACCGTGATTCACCGCCGCGATCACCTGCGCGCGTCAAAGATTATGCAGGACAAAGCTTTCAAGAACGAGAAGATCAGTTTCATCTGGGAGATGGCGGTCGAAGCCGTGCTCGGCACGCAGGAGACGGGCGTGACGGGCGTGCGCCTCCGCGATCTCAAGACCGGCGAAGAGAGCGTCTTCGACTGCGAAGGCTTCTTCGTCGCCATCGGCCACAAGCCGAACACCGATCTTTTCAAAGGCTGGTTAGAGATGGACGAGGTCGGCTATCTCAAAACCGCCGGCCGCTCGATGGCGACCAACATCCCCGGCGTCTTCGCCTGCGGCGACGCGCAGGACTCATTTTACCGTCAGGCCGTCACCGCCGCCGGCACGGGCTGCATGGCCGCCATTGACGCCGAACGCTTTCTCGATAACCTCCCCGTTCCCACCGCCACTGGCGAAGAGATTACGATGGAGGGCGAGGTAGTCTCCGCCGACCACGAGCGCATCACGATGCCTGACGGAGAGGTCATCTCGAATATAGCTGGTGATGAGACGGAGGGTGCGGCGATCTCAGGAGGCTAAAGGGCACGCATGGAGGACGGGATGCTTTTAACTGTTGCGTCGTGCATACGAGCGAGATGAAGAAAGATGTCGCGGATTGTTTAGGACATCGTCCGCGAAGGCAAGATAGTGCCGCTTGAGAACATCGAAGTCACTGAAAGGATCAAAGTGCTGGTCACTTTGCTGCCAGACGACGGCGCGTCCTGCTGGTCGGCGGCCAGTCAATCGTCGGCTGATGCCGTCTGGGGCAACGCGGAGGACGATGTCTATGACGAGTTGCATCAGCAACTGTAGCACTTCGCCTCCGGCCAGAGTTTCTTGAGCGGCGCTTTGGGTTGGCGGCAGATATAAATCGGCGAGTTGTTCTGGTGCGGCAGGACGTACTCGTGCGTGAACGTCGCCGCCAATTCGATGTGATTGAAAGCTTCCTGCACGTCCTCTAATTCCTCGCCTACGGTCAGCACGATCTCGCCGGTATAGTCTCTTGGTCCCCACAGAAAATAGTTTTGATGACCGCTGATGGATTTCGGCAGGCCGTATTTCGGGCCGAAGAAATCAATCGCGCCGGCCTCGCCGTAGTTACTGGCGAAGATGGCGCACTTGGCCTGCTCTTCCGGCGTCAGTGTGTGATAGACGCGTGCGACCGTTTGCGTCAGTTCTTCCCAACCGTGCATGTCGGCGTAGTGCTGGGGCAGTTTGGCGATGGAAAGTTTTTCCGTGCGCGGCGATTCGATGCCGAGAGTTTGCGCGTAGCGGATGAATGTCTCGACGGGCAGCACCGGCAGCGTCATCGGGGCCAACGCCGCGCCGCCCAAAACGAGCAGACTGATGGTCGCTGGCTTTAGCCACCACCGCCAACTCCACTGCTCGATGAAGCTCTCGAATGCCACCGCGCCCGCCGACAGCAGGATCGGGTAGATGGGAGCCAAGTAGTAAACTTTAGCCCGCATCAGCACCATCAGGACGAAGAGGACGACGTAAATCCAGCCGAGCACGCGATAGGCTTTGCCCGCTTTCGCGAACAGGTAAAACCACAACCCGGCGAGCCATAGCGGCAACGTGAACGGGTGCATCAACAGCACCTGCCCGCTGAAGAATTCGAGCGGCGAGATCGGCAGATTCTGATTTTGATCGGCGTTGCGGAGCAACTCGACGGTCGGCCAGCCATGTTTGATCTGCCAGACGATGTTCGGCAGGAAGACGACGAAGGCGACGAGTCCGCCCAGCCAGAGCCACTTGTGCAAAAGATGTTTGCGCTCCGGCGTCAACAACAGCGCGACGACGAAACTGAAACCGAAAATCAGCGTCGAATGCTTGTTCATCAACCCGACGCCGGCGACGAGGCCGAAGAGCAGCCAGAGCCGCGAGTCGCCGTACTTCAAGACTCGGACGGCGAGCACCGCACAGAGCAGCCAGAACAGCGGCTCGAAGGCGTTCATCGTGAGAATCGAACCTATGGCGAGGTAATAAGGTGCGATGAGTAGCGCGACCGCTGACAAAATCATCGCGAAGCGCCCGCCACCCAATTCGCGCGCCAGCCAGCCCATCAAGAAGACGAGCGCCGCCCCGGCCACCGCTGGGAAGAAGCGGATCGCGAACAGCGAATCGCCCAACAACATCCGCGATGTTTTCGCGATCACGCCGATCAGCGGCGACTGATCCACGTAACCCCAATCCAGATGTTCGCCGCAAGCCAGATAGTACAGTTCGTCTCTAAAATAGCCGTACTGCCCGTTGGTCAAAAAATGGAGCAACAATTTGCCGAGCGATAGATAAACGAGGAGAGCCACGTCGCCGGTGAAATTGAGGCGGGAAAAGATTGATCGATCCATTGTCACATCATTGATGTCGTCGTGAAGGTGTCACGACGAGGTGCCCCCGGACGTTAAGACTCACAGCAACACGATTGGGTCGTCGCGCTCGCGGCGCGAGGGTTGCGGCGCGTCAAGCCTCGCCGGCGGGGAGTCGTGCTCGCGGCTGTTGTTGGGGCAAGCGTCGCAATAGTCGCCGAGGCGGGCGTTGCGGTCTTCGCATTGGTTGCAGCCGAGCGTCTCGCCGAGTTGCCGGAGCGCGTCGAGCAGCGGCAAGAGTTGGCGACCACGCGCGGTCAGAGAGTATTCGACGCGGGGCGGGCCGCCGGAGTGGCGGCGTTCGAGCAACTCGTCGCGCTCCATGTCGCGCAGGCGGCCGACGAGCGTGCGGCTGCTGATCGGGTGGAGCGCGGCGATCAACTCCGTCGTGCGGCGCGGCCCCCGCGCCAAGTCGCGCACTACCAACAGCGTCCACTTGTCGCCGATCAGTTGCAGCGCGCCCGACACCGGGCACCCGTCGCCTTCGCGTCGTCTCATTTTAGCCCTGCTGCCTCCCGTCTCGGACGCGCAGCTTATCACAATTTTTTTGCTTTACGACTGGGCGCGAAATTATTCCGCCACGCCCGCCCGCGGCGGTAGAATGTTCGCCCGATTCGCACACGAGGAGGCCGACCAGGATGAGCTACGGTTGGGAAGGCGAGAAGGTGCGGCTGGTGCCGCTAGAGCGCGAGAAGCATTTCGAGAATGCGCTCGTGTGGCTAAACGACACAGAGGTGACGCGGTGGACGCTCATAGGGGACCAACCACTTGGGCGGCTTGCCGAGGAAGAATACTTCGCGCGGGTGGCCGGCGTGACGCCGCACGACGCGGCCTTCGCCGTCGAGACGCTGGAGGCCGGCGAGCACATCGGCTTCGCCGGCATCAATCAGATCGACTGGCGACACGGGGTCGGGCTAACCGGCACGATCATCGGGCGCACGGATTGTTGGGGGCAGGGCTACGGCTCGGACGCCGCCATTGCACGCACGCGCTACGCCTTCGAGGTGCTCGGTTTGCGAATGCTCATCTCGCGCGTCTTCGCCGAAAATACGGCCTCCCTCAGAATGCTTGAGAAGGCCGGCTACCGCGAGGTCGGGCGCTGTCCGCGCCGCTATTGGAAGCGCGGCGCGTACCGCGATGTGGTGGAAATGATGGCCGAGCGCGGCTAAAGTCGTCAGTCGTCAGTCGTCAGTGGTCAGTGGTCAGTTGCATGTGGTCGGTAAGCTGAATGCTGAAGATTAAAGTTTAAGATCAATCAGCACAAAAACAACGGACAACTGATCACGGACAACGGACAGTGTTCTTAGTTGATCCTGAGCGTCGCCTCACTCCGGCTCGACGCCCCGCCGGCTGTCGTGACGATGACTGGGACAGTCCCACTGGTCCCTTCGGGAAGACGAATGTTGATCTGGTCGAGTCCGGGGAAGCCGCCGGACGCGCCGGCGTATTCGACGACGGCCGCGCGCCCGCCGACAGCGACGGTGACAGGCAGAGAGTTGCGCCAACCCGTGCCGAAGAGCGCGATGGTTGCAGGCTGGTTGTTGAAGCGCGCCGGGAACGGGGCGGGCGTGTAGCGGCCTCCCGAAGTGAGAAGCGCGATGGCGTCGCCCGCGCCGGTCTGCGGGACAGTGAAGATTCCGGGATTGGCGTTCGCCACCGTCTCGTCGTCCGCCGCGATGGCGTCGCCGTCCACATAGACGACGACGGAGCGCGCGCCCGTGCCCGTGCTTTCTGGCAGATAGATGTTAATCCGACTGTCGGCGAACGAGTAGATGGGGACGCTCCGGCCTTCGACGAACACGCTCAGGCCGCGCGCCTGCGCTTCGGCCGCGCCCGCGCCGCTGCGTCCGCGCGTCAAATTTGTGCCGGTGATCGAAGCGAGGCCGTCGCGCGTGGCGGGCGCGCGTTGCGACGCGCTGTTGACGAGCGTAAGACTCGCGACGGGACCAAGCGCCGTCTCAACGCCGAAGGCGAGGCCGGAGAGCGCCTGTGAGGTCGGGTTGTCGGCCGTGACGTAGATTGCGCCGTCGCGCAAGATGCCATTCAAGGCTGGATCAAGGAAAGCCTGCACGAGCGGCGTGCCGCCATTGCCTCCGCCTTCAACAGTGTCGCTCGCGCCCGTCGCGTCTTCGATGACATAGACCGTGCCCTCGCGATCCACCGTCAGCCCGTGGAAGCTCAGATTGTTGTCAATCGAGAGACCTTCGACGACGGCCTCTTCCGCATCAGCGAAGCCGTTGCTGTTTGTGTCGTAGAGCGCGAGCAGCAAAGTGTCGTTGCCGACCGAGTGCGAAAAGACGACGCCGCGCGAATTGGCGGCGATGTCGAGCGGCGCGTCGTCCGAGAATTGATAAGAATAGAAAGGTGTCGGATCGAGCGTGTCGGGGACCAGATCGAGATTCGTGTCGCGGACGATCCGCAATTCGTTCGAGTCGAAATCAGCGATCAGCAATTCGCCAGTCGGCAACAAGGCGAGCGCGTTGGCGTTGTTGAGTTGCTGCGAGCCGACTTGGACCAGTTCGCGCGAACGTGAATTGTCGAAGCCGCCTGTTACCGGATCGCGCACCAACAGGACGACGCCGGCGGTCGGCTCGTTGTCGGGATGACCTTCGCTGCGGTAGTAGCCGCTCGAAGAGACGACGACAAACTCACGCCCGAAGACGGAAGTGCCGGCCACGACCGAGACGGCCGAAGGCAGATTGAAGTCGCGATAAAGATCAAAGGTCGATGAAGAGTCGCGCGCGTAGTCGCCGTTAGTGTCGAAGGCGGTAACGAGGACGCCGACGGGGAGATCGTCATTCGTCGCCGCCGTACCGCGATCATCGATGGCGGAATAAACTTCGTAGCGCGTGCCGGAGCGTCCCACCGCGTTGTCGAACGAACCGCCGCGCGTGTCGAAGGTGGCTCGCTCGTCGGCCAACAGATCGCCGTCCGCGTCCGTGAACTGTTCGTCGCTGCCGGTTGACGAAATCGTGCTCAACTGCGACGTGTGCAGCACGCGACTGAGCGGCGTGCCCGGACGGATACGCCGCGTGATGATGTTGGCTGCGACTGTAGCGGCGGACGACTTGTTTGAGCCGTCGCCGGTCACGGCTTCGCGCGTGGCCGGCCGCGCCGTGCGGCGCGATGCGGATTCAGCGCCCGCATCGTTTGTTTTGGGTCGCCGTTCCCGGCGCGCTGAAGCGCGCTGTCGCGGCGTGTAGCCGCTTTGTCTGGTCAGCGGAGCGCGCTCCGCGCTTAAACGGCTAGCGAGGGCGCGGCGCGTGGCGGGTCGCAAGCGGCGTTCAGTCGCCGTCTGCGCGCTGCTGACGACGGCGAAGAGATACGCGCCCAGCGCCAGCGCGACGAGCAGCAGGCACAGGCGCAGACTCAGACGGGCGAAAAACATGGAGACTTCCTTTCCATTCTCTCGGTGCGGCGTGCCGGGGCGACGGCGTTTATTAAGGGAAGAGATCGCC
>JACCRA010000516.1 GCA_013813825.1 Pyrinomonadaceae bacterium
TCAAGGACGAGCGCCTCGACTTCATTATCAGTGACGATGAATTCCAGATCGACGATGCGGCGCACCAACTCGCGCGTCTTGCGATCGTGCCCGCGCCCCGACTGGAAGTACGAGCGGACGCGATTCCGCAGGCTCTTCGCCTTGCCGACGTAGATAATCCGCCCCGCCTCGTCCTTATGCAGATAGACGCCCGGCGACGCGGGCAAACTTCTTAGTTTCTCTTCAAGCGTCATTACTCATCAGCCGTGACGGGGGAAAGGCGACAAGATAGAATTCTGCTTGCTCTTGACACCTGTCACTCGCCACTTGTCACTGTTTTGGACATAGTTTAGCGCATCGCCCGAAGTTTGAGGAAAGCGAATCATGCGGTTTCCCTTCCGCACACCAATTGGCAGAGAGTTCGACGCCGTCGGCTTCGGCTTAAACGCCGTCGATCATTTGATCTTGATGCCGGAGTATCCGACCTTCGACACTAAGACTAGACTGATCGAACACGTCCAATCGGCGGGCGGGCAGGCTGCTTCGGCGATGGCGGGCTTGCAAAGGCTGGGGCTAAAGACGGCTTACGCCGGGCGCTTCGGCTCGGATGCGGAAGGCCAGTTCGGGCTGGCGACTTTGCGGGATGCGGGCGTCAACGTCGAGCGCGTGGAGATGATCGAAGGCGCACGGACACAAATAGCCTTCATCGTCATCGACGCCCGCAACGGCGAGCGCACGATCTTTTGGGAGCGCGACGAGCGGCTCGCCTACAGCGCCGAAGAAGCCCCGGCCGGATTCGCGGCGCGCGGGCGCGTGCTGCATCTCGACGCGCACGACCCGCCGGCCTGCGCCCGCGTTGCCCAAGGGGCGCGCGCGGCCGGCACCGTCGTCTCCGCCGACATCGACAACATCTACGCCGGCTTACCGGAGTTGCTGCCGCTGATCGACATCCTCATCTCGTCAAAAGAATTTCCGCGCCGCCTGACCGGCATCGACGACGAGCGCGCGGCGCTGTTGGCTGTGAAAGCGAGAATGGGGACCAACGCGCTGGTTGGCATGACGCTCGGCGAACGCGGCGCGCTGATTTTTCACGAAGGACAATTCATCGCAGCCTCCGCCTTCCCCGTTCCCGGCGGTTGCCGCGACACCACCGGCGCGGGCGACGCCTTCCACGCGGGATTCCTCTACGGCATGTTACAAGGCGAAGAAATCGAGGCGTGCCTGACGCTCGGCTGCGCCGTCGCCGCGCTCAAATGCCGCAGCTTGGGCGCGCGCGCCGGACTGCCGGCCGCGCCGGAATTGTTTAACTTCCTCTCCGGCGAGGGTGAGACGTCTTAAACCACAGTCCATAACCTCAGAATAATATTGTAGGGCAGCGGCTTGTTCCTGCCCCTTGCAATCGTTGCGTAGCTACCTCTCGTACCCGCCCGGGTGCGACTGCATCCACGCCCAAGCAGATTCGATGATCAAGCGCAAGTCCTGAAACTGAGGGGACCAACCCAATTCGCGCTTGATCCGGTCGGAACTGGCGACGAGCGTCGCTGGATCGCCCGCGCGCCGCGCCGCCACGCGAACGGGAATCTCTCGATTCGTGACCGCGCGCGCCACGTCGATCACTTCCTTGACGGTGTAGCCGTCGCCGCCGCAGCCCAAGTTATAGATCGCACTGCGCTCGCCGAGGATGCCGAGCGCGAGAATGTGGGCGCGCGCGAGATCGACGACGTGAATGTAATCACGGACGCAGGTGCCGTCGCGCGTCGGGTAGTCGCCGCCGTAGATTTCGACTGCCTCGCGCCGGCCCGCCGCTGCTTGCAAAAGGATCGGGATGAGGTGCGTTTCCGGGTCGTGCATCTCGCCGCACTGCGCGGTCGCGCCCGCCGCGTTGAAGTAGCGCATGCTCGCGGAGCGGATGCCGTAGGCCGACTCGTACCACCGCAGAGCGCGCTCGAAGGCGAGCTTCGACTCGCCGTAAGGGTTAGTCGGGTTCGTCGGATCAGTCTCTTCAATCGGCTGCTTCTCCGGCTCGCCGTAAGTCGCGGCGGTCGAGGAAAAGACGACGCGCTTAACTTTGCACTCGCGCATCGCGTCGAGCAGCGAGAGTCCGGCGACGACGTTGTTACGGTAATACTTCGCCGGATTTCCGACCGACTCGCCGACGAGCGAATCGGCCGCCATGTGAATCACGGCCTCGATCTCGTGCTCGCGGAGCGCCCCGCGCAAACGCTCGTTGTCCATTAAATCAGCCTCGACGAGCTTTGCGCCCGCGACCACCGCCTCGCGATGGCCTTTGTACAAACTGTCATAGACCACGGCCGTGTGGCCGTCTTTGATCAGCTCCTCCGTCACGACGCTGCCGATATAGCCCGCGCCGCCTGTCACC
>JACCRA010000525.1 GCA_013813825.1 Pyrinomonadaceae bacterium
CCCGTATCGTTGCTGATCCTGATAGATATGGACGAGTTGCCCGTCCTTGCGTCGCCACAAACTGATCTCCGTGATCATCGCCGGCTCGCCGTCCGCGTAAGTGACGCGACCCGTGATCGCGCCGCCGCGTTTGGCGCGCACGCGCAGCTCGGCGCTGCTGGTTCCGTCCACGGAAACGACGGTCAGATCGGGATCAGTCATCGCCACACCGCCGCCGTACAGCTCCGGGCGGATGATTCCCGGCGCGTCCACCAGCACGTAGTATTTGCCCGCTGGCACGTTTTTGATGACAAACTCGCCGCGCCTGTCCGTCCACGTCCGACGGTGCTGGCCGGCTCCGCGATTGCCCGGATCGTAGAGGCTGACGGTGACACGCCGCAACGGGCGGTTCGTATCATGAGTCACGACGCGCCCGCGCACGATTGACCGTCCGCGCGTCGCGGCCACCTCTTTGCTCGCCGGCTGCGCGGTCACGTCGGTTGTCGCGGCCATGACAACCACTAGCAGCAGCGCGACGTGACAGGTGAAAGCCGCGCCGCGAGTTGAGCGACAAGAGTTCCTCTTCAGAGAAAGGACGGATAAGTTTTTCATTGAAAGCCTCCACAATGAATACTGAGAGCGCGGGAGCTTAACACGGAAGAGATGAGGATGAGCGTCGAAAGAAAAGCAACAGGCCTTTGTTCATCATTCATCATTCGTCGTTTCTTCAGCCGTCATCTCGAACACTTCCGCGAAACGGGCGATGACGCGATCTTCGACCGCGCGCAACGAAACTTCGCGGCCTAAAATTTCTTTCATCGAAGTGACTGGCTCGCCCTCACAAGCGATGATCAGATCGAAATAGCTAAGGTCGGTGTTGACGTTCAAAGCAAAGCCGTGTGTCGTAATCCAACGAGCGATGTGGATGCCGATGGCGGCGATTTTGCCGCGCGTCGTATGAACGCCCGTTAAGCCCTTGATCGGAAAACTCTCGATGTCGAAATCGGCGAGAGCGCGGATCAAAGCCTCTTCCAGATCGCGGACGAAACGATGCACGTCCTCGCGCGCGGGACTCAAATTGATGATCGGATAACCGACGAGTTGTCCGAGGCCGTGGTACGTCGCCTTGCCGCCCCGGTTCGTCTCAAACAAGGCGACACCGCGCGCTTCGCGCACGTCCGCCGGTGCTAGGACGGCCGCCGCAGTGGCACGCCGTCCGAGCGTCAAGACGTGCGGATGCTCGACGAGCAGCAGCGTGTCCGCGCCCGTCCCCCGCCGGATCGCGGCCTCGGTCTCTTTCTGAATTTGATAAGCCGCGCCGTATTCGAGACGGCCCAGCCGGTGAACCTGTAATAGTCTCTGTGGCATCGCAGGTAGCGCGCCCCATGTCTTCCCTAGTGGAATCGAACTGGCGCTCATTGTAACAGTGCCTTCGCGTGGCGAGAACGAACGCGAGCGGGTCCCGCTTGACGCCGCGCGGCCGGACGGCATAGCTTGTAAGCGTTACCGCACTGAGCGAAAACCAAAACGAAACTTTGCAGAGGCCGGTGATCGCGAGCTTACTGCCCGGCTTACCGGCGCGCTGGCGCACGTTAGATCATCGCCGGCGTCGGAGGAGAAACCGCTTTGAAACTTGCATCCACCTTAACGACGAGCCTCGCGCTCATCCTACTGGTCCCCTCGATTGATTTCGCGCAGACACGCCGTCGCACCACAGCTAGACGTCCCACGGCAACGAGCGCGCGGGCGCGGAGGCCGGCCGCCGCCAGCACTACCACTCTCAACGAGGCGCGCATTCGTCTCACCGACGAAGTGAAAGTGCTGACGCGCTTTCTTTATCTCTACGGGCGCACTTCCGTCAGCGTCGAGAGCAACGAGCAGCAAGCGCGGCAGGGCGGGGGCGAGTTGTCGCCGCAGGCGGCAGCCATCGTCAACCGGAGTCGCGCGACCATTCAGCAGAGCGTCGGAGACATTCGCGACCGGCTCGACAAGGTAGCTCTCTACTTCCGCACCACCCCCGGCCTCGAACAATACTCTCAACGCCTGACCGAAATCTCCGCCACCGCCGCCACCGCTGAACGGCAGGCCACCGCCGGCCAACTCGACGCCGCCGGCCGCACCCTCGTCGAAACCGCCAACCAATTGACTGACGTGTTGTTGGAAATGTAGAGGAAATGATAAATGCGAAATGATGAATGATAAATAAGCTTAGCAGGAAGTGAGGCGCAAGGGCGGGCGAAGTTCGTTGCCTCGCTGTTTCAGATCGCCACCGGAGAAAGGGTAGCTCTTGACCTGCTGCCGTCTAAAATAATTCTCGCAACACTGCCGCATAATCTCTAACACCGCATTCGCCCCTCCCTCCGTCGATGGTAAAGTGTTTTTGTTTACGAATAATATAGCCGGACAGATTCGAGGAAGATAGCCGTGCTTCAGCGCAGTTGGAAATGGTGGAGTTTGATCTTCGGCGGCTGGACGCTGTTCGGCATCTTCTTCGCTTGTCAGGCTTACTTAAATAATGCCTACTTCGGCAGGCCCCTCTCGTTCGGGCGAACGCTCGTCGTCTGGCTCAGTTGCGTGTACATCTGGGCGGTGCTGACCCCGCTCATCATTCGCCTCGCGCGGCAATTTCCTATCGAGCGTGGCACATACTTGCGCGGATTGACTGTTCACCTCTTGGCGGGCACGCTCGTCTCGCTGCTGCAATTGGGCATTTACATTTTCGTGCGTCAATGGCTGCTCGGCGATCCATCCAAGTCATTCTCTCCGCTCAAATCTTTCCAGAACATCTTTGTCGCCGAGTTTCACGCCAACCTTTTGCTTTACTGGTCGGTGGTCGGCCTATCACATGCGTACGAATACTACCGACGCTACCGCGAACGCGAGCGGCGTGCGGCGCAACTGGAACTCGAAGCTTCACGGTTGGAGACGCAACTCGCACGCGCGCAACTCGACGCTTTGAGGATGCAACTGCACCCACACTTTCTCTTCAACACGCTCAACACGATCTCCGTGTTGATGAAAGAAGATACGGCAGTTGCTGATCGAATGCTCTTGCGCTTGAGCGAGTTGTTACGCCTCACCTTGAAGAATACAAATTCGCATGAAGTCTCGCTGCGGCAAGAGCTGGAGTTTTTAAGCAGCTATTTGGAAATCGAGCAGACGCGCTTTCAAGATCGTTTGCAAGTGCAAATGAACATTGACCCCGACGCGCTTGATGCACAAGTGCCACATCTGATTTTGCAGCCGCTCGTCGAAAACGCCATCCGGTACGCCGTCGCACCGAGCGCGACAAGAAGTACAGTCGAGATTTGCGCCGCGCGCCTCAACGGTCACATCGAACTGCAAGTGCGTGACGACGGCTCCGGCATTGATGAAGCGAATCAGACTGCCGCGCACGGCGTCGGGCTCAAGAACACACGGGCGCGGCTCGAAAAGCTCTACGGCGCGGCGCAACGGTTTCAACTTTCGTCCGTCGCCGGCGGCGGCTTGCAGGTGACAATCACGATCCCCTTTCATACCGCCACTGACGGCGTCGAGGAAAGTTCGCATGGCGAGGATCCGCGTACTGATCGTTGACGACGAGCCGATTGCGCGACGCGGCATTCGTCAGAGTTTACAAACAGAGTCTGACGTAGAAATCGTCGGCGAGTGCGCGAACGGGAGCGAGGCGGTCGCTGCCATCAAGGAGTTGTTGCCCGATCTTGTTTTCCTCGACGTGCAAATGCCGCTGCTGGACGGCTTCGGCGTTATTGAATCACTAGGCGCCGAAGCAACGCCCGCCGTCGTCTTCGTGACCGCTTATGACGAACACGCGATTCGCGCTTTTGAAGTCAACGCGCTCGACTACTTACTGAAACCAATTGACCCTGAGCGATTTCGGAAAACTCTCGCGCGTGCGCGTGGGCAGATAGTCAACTCACACTCAAAACAACTCGAACAAAAGTTCGCCGCTCTCTTACAAAGCCTTGATGATTTCAAAGCAAGCGGCGCGACACCCGCCTATCTTGAGAGGATCGCCATTAAGGAACAGGGGCGCGTCTTTTTCTTGAGCGTGGATGGAATTGACTGTCTCTGCGCGCAAGGCAATTACGTCCGACTGCACGCGAAAGGCGAAACGCACCTGTTGCGTGAGACGATGGACGGCATGGAGCGCAAACTCGATCCACGCAAATTCTTACGCCTGCGCCGCTCAACGATGGTGCGGGTTGAGCGAATCAAAGAGCTACAGCCTCTGTTCAACGGCGAGTATGCGGTGCTGTTGAAGGA
>JACCRA010000615.1 GCA_013813825.1 Pyrinomonadaceae bacterium
GGCGATCAGGGAGAGTAGCGCATAGCCGATGAGGGGACCAATAACCGCGCCCGCGTGATCCATCGCGCGGTGAAAGCCGAAAGCGAGTCCGCGTTGCGCGGGCGGGGCGGCGTCGGCGATCATCGCATCACGCGGTGCGCTCCGGACGCCCTTGCCGACGCGGTCAGAGAGGCGGAGCGCGAAGACCTGCGCCCAACTCGTTGCCAAGCCCAGCAACGGGCGCGACAACCCGGCCAGTGCGTAACCAAACACGACCAGACCTTTGCGCCGGCCGGCGCGGTCGCTCCAATACCCGGCGAATAATTTCAGTAAACTGGAGACGGATTCCGCCGCACCTTCGATGAAGCCGATGGCGGCGGGCGAAGCGATTAGCACGTTGGCGAGAAAGAGCGGCAGCAGCGGATAGATGATCTCGCTCGAAGCGTCGTTGAGGAGACTGACTAAACTGAGCGCGAAGACGTTGCGCGGCAAACTCCGGTAGCGCCGCCATAGCCCCATCGGCGGTGTGCGCTCAGCAAGCGGACGGGTCTGCACGCTCGCGTCGAATTGATCGGCGGCGTCTGTTTCGGTGTCGGCCATCGTCGTCGTCGTGGTGCGGCGCGCGGGCTAACGATTGCGCCGCGTGTCGGCGGGCCGTCGGTTGACGGAAGGCGGCGCGGGCGCATCGCGCGAGGAACTGGACCACACGTAAATTCCGACGAGCAGAGCGAGCAGGAAAATGCCGAGCAGCGCCATCTTCAGAAAGAAGCGCACCGCCCGCCACGCCAGCAGCAGAGCTACTAAACCGACGGCAATGATGACGACGATGACCAGCGGAGATTCCATTTTACGCCCCGTCCTTTTTGTAGCTCGCGCGCACCACGGTCTTGATGTTGCCGCGCACGTGGAAGTCGCCTTCGAGTTCGACGCGCAACGGCGCGCACGCCGCGACGAAGTCTTCGAGGATGACGTTGACGACGTGCTCGTGAAAAATTTTTACGTCGCGGAACGAGTTAATATAGAGCTTCAAACTTTTGAGTTCGACGCACCGCTCGCCGGGCACGTAGGAGAGGCGTAGGACGGCGAAGTCCGGGAAGTCGGAGAACGGGCAGATGGCGGTGAACTCCGGCATCTCGAAGCTGACGGTGATCTCGCGTCCGGCATACTCATACGGGAACGTGTCGAGCGGGTAGAGGTTCATCTCCGCGCGCGGCGTCGGGCGGATGTCCAAGCTCTGTTGATTGCCGGGGGCGGGCGTCATGATTTCAGCGACAGGCATGAAAAAAGCTCCTTCATTTTGAAAGCGTCGATGTTACCGTGACGACGGGCGAAAGGCGAAGGGCGAAAGATGAAAAATGATGAATGCGAAATGATGAATGAAGATGTGCTTCGCCGTGAACTGAGGTCTCGCATAGAAAAGCTCATTGGCGCGAAAGTCGAATCATATCGCCGCGTTGCAGGCGGTTATACTCCGGCGTTGCGGCTGGTGTGCCAAACAACTGAAGCCAGCCTCTTCGTTAAAATCGGAGTGACACCTTTGACGAGCAAGAATCTTAATCGTGAGATTCGCATTTACAATTGTTTAAGCGGCGACTTTATGCCGCACCTTGTGGCGTGGGAACATCATCAGTCTGAACCCATCCTTATTATCGAAGACCTCTCCACGCAGCATTGGCCGCCACCTTGGGATGAACGGCGGATTGACCTGACCTTGTCGCAAATCAACGCGCTGCACAACACGCCGGCAGCAGTGGAAACCTATGCCCAAGTTCATGGAATGAGTGATGCGAATTGGCCTGCCGTCGCCGCGGACCCGGAGCCGTTCTTGGCGCTCAGGATAGCAGATGCGAAATGGCTTGAGGCGGCGCTGCCCAGCCTGCTCCAGTGTGAAGAGAACTGTCCGACTGCGGGCGACAGCCTGACGCATTGGGATTTACGCAGCGATAATATCTGCCTCACGGCAAAGCGAGCGATCTTCATAGATTGGAACGGGGCTTGTTTGTCTAATCCCAGACTCGACCTCGGCTTCTGGTTGCCCAGCCTACAATACGAAGGAGGTCCCGCACCGGAAAAGATTTTGCCTGATGCGCCTGAAGTCGCGGCTTGGGTTTCCGGCTTTTTCGCCGCCCGCGCCGGGTTGCCGAAAATAAGCGATGCCCCGCGAGTCCGTCTGGTTCAACGACAACAGCTAGAGACGGCATTGCCATGGGCTGCGCGAGCGTTGGACTTGCCCACTTTGACGACCATCTGACTTGGCCCGTTTGACCGGCACTGGCTGAACGACAAGCCTCTCAGGCCTTGCTCCTGACGGTTCAGCGCGACAGCTTGTCACCGGGCTGGCTGGTGTGACACATCATCCGGCGTGGGGCGGTGAAGACGGGCAGCGGTTGTGAGACGCCACCGAACTTAACGAGTTGCAAGAGCGGTTGGCGGCAGAGGGATTCCAATGATGCCGAAAGGCGTTGTGTCCAGCACACGCCGTATCTGATGGCTTTGGTCTTCAATCAGCAGTCAGGGGCCGGGCGTATGCCCGGCCCCTTTTATCGCGCTGAGAGAGTGTGTGCCCGCGTCACGGCCGCCCGAATCGCAGGCGGTACTCGAT
>JACCRA010000672.1 GCA_013813825.1 Pyrinomonadaceae bacterium
GCCCTAAACGATCAAGCGAAATGTTAGAATAGAGGTCAGAGGTCAGTAAGAACTGACTTTTACTGACCTCTGACCTCTGACCTCTGACCTCTCTCTATGGAAATCATCAACCGCCGCCAACGGATGAATTCGGTGTCGCGCAAGGTGCGGCGCGAACTGGACCAGACCATGGGACTGGTGCCAACAATGGGTGCGCTGCACGAGGGGCATCTGAGTCTCGTGCGTGAAGCCAGACGGATGTGCGACATCGTGATCGTCTCGGTCTTTGTCAACCCGGCGCAATTTGGTCCCCAAGAAGATTTCACACGCTACCCGCGCGATCTGACGAAAGATACGATGGCGCTCTCGGATTACAGCGTCGATTATATCTTCGCGCCGCCGGTTGAGGAGATGTACCCGAAAAACTTTTCCACTTACGTGACGGTCGAGGGGCTTTCGGAGCAACTGGAAGGGGCGGCGCGCCCCGGCCACTTTCGCGGCGTCGCTACCGTCCTGACCGTTCTCTTCAACATTGTTCGCCCCGACTTCGCCTTCTTCGGGCAGAAGGACGCGCAGCAAACCATCGTCGTCCGCCGTCTCGTGCGCGATCTGGCCTGCGACACCGAGATCGTCGTGCTGCCGACGGTGCGCGAGGAATCAGGGCTGGCGCTCTCGTCGCGCAACGCCTATCTCGACAAGGACGAGCGTCGCGCCGCCTCCGTCATTTACCGCGCGCTCGAACACGCCGAAGCCGCTTTTTTGAGCGGCGAGCGCAACGCCAAGAAGATCGCCGAGGCGGTGCGCGTGCAGATCGAAGCGGAGCCGCGCGCTCGCCTCGAATACGTCGGCGTCAACGATGCCGAGACGCTCGACAAATTGGAGCGTCTCGACGACCGCCCGGCCATCGTCTCCGTCGCCGCTTACTTCGGCAAGACGCGACTAATCGACAACATTATCCTCAACCGCGTCCGTAGTGGCGCGACCGGGCGACTCGCTTAATTAGTCGGCACTTTGGACAGGAACCAGAATGCATGAGCAGTAAAAATCCCCCGCAAAAGATCGTGATGCCGCCGGAGCCAAACGACCCGGACGGCCAACCGTTTCACGTCTATCTCGAAGTTGACGGCGCGATGACCTTTTGGCGTAAGTTTGTGACGAAGGAAGAGGCATTGCGCGCACAGGTGGAGTTTAAGCGTCGCGTTTTGCGTGTGCGCGCTAACTTCGACCCGGTTCGTTGGGGCGCTACTTCTGACTGCCCGCTGATCGCGCGCATCACCAGTCTCAGCAGGCAGGGCTGCTTCTTGCAGACCGCCGAGCGGAGCGACGCCGGCACGACCATCTTCGTCAACCTCCCGCTTTTTGCGGCCGACGCGCAAGCGGCAAACGCACCGCGCACCATGCGTTGCGAAGTCCGCTACTGTCTGGACAACATCGGCTTGGGACTCGTTTTCCACGACCTTTCGACGGCGGACACGGCGCCGCTCGACCGCTTAATTGATCGTCTGGCCGCGGAGCAGGAAGGACAGCCATAATCTCCCCACATAGTTTCGCCCGCAAGTCGCCGCGTAGCGCGTTGGACGAAAAGCCGTGCCCCTGTTTCAGTCCTGAGCTAATCGTCAGATAAAATCCCCGCGATGTCCGAACGAACAAAACAAAAAGCGCATCTGGAACTGACCCTCAACGGCGAGGTTGTCGAAGTGGCCTTCGCCCCACACAAGACGCTGCTCGAAGTCTTGCGCGAAGACCTCGGACTGACGGGCACGAAGCACGGCTGCGAACTCGGCGAGTGCGGCACTTGCGCCGTGCTGGTTGACGGCCGCTCGGTGCTCTCCTGCCTGATGCTCGGCCTCGACGCCGAAGGCCGCCGCGTCGAAACCGTCGAAGGCATGGCGACACCCGCCGGACTTCATCCGCTCCAAGAGACTTTCGCCGACACCGGCGCGGCCCAGTGCGGCTACTGCACGCCCGGCTTCCTGCTCGTCGCCAAAGAACTGCTGGCCGCCAACCCCAAGCCGAACCGCGAAGAGATTAAAGAAGCCCTCGCGGGCAATCTCTGCCGCTGCACCGGCTACATCAAAATCTACGAAGCCGTCGAACTAGCGGCGGCACGGATGCGCGGCGAAGAGATTGAACTACCGCGCGAGTGCGTGTACGGCTACGACTGAAGTAAGCAACCTGAGACGGCGCGGGGTGGCGGCAGTTCTAATCTCGAAAGTGATCGGGGGCTGATGTCAGGACTTTTCTTCGTCCCGCGAGGGACGCTTGGAAATAGCCCAGCGATTCATCGCTGGGTCGGCGACAGCAAGTGAGTTGAGTCCCGTAGGGACGGCTGAATCGGGCTTTCAGCCGTCCCTACGGGACTTCACCTTATTCTTCATTCTTTCCCAGCGATAAATCGCTGGGCTATTATCCTTCAGTCCCTACGGGACGAAGAAAAGTGGCCGGACATCAGGCTCAGGGGAGAATTACCATGCGGCAAACGGTCGAGGCGATTATTGATCGCGAGGGGCGCGTGCAGTTGATGGAAAAAGTATCAATCACGCGCACCCGCCGCGCGCTGGTCACGATCTTAGAGGAAGTTGAAGATGAGTCCGGCGTCGAGATTCCCACGCGCGACGCTTCAGCTTCGATTGTCGGCTCGCTAGAGCTGCTCACGGGCAATCTAGTGATTAACTCTGGCAAAGGTTAAGGATTATGCCCATCCCAGATTTCCAATCGCTTTTCCTGCCGATGCTAGAGCTTCTGTCTGACGGAAAGCCACATCAGGTTCAGGGACTGATTACGGCGTTAGCTGATCGCTTCAAACTAAGTGAAGTTGAGCGGGCGGAGCTACTGCCGTCCGGCAAGGATAGACGGTTCAACAACCGCGTTGGCTGGGCAAGGACACACCTCAAAAAGGCGGGGCTTATCGAGTACGTACAATCAGGCGTGTACCACCTGTCGGAGCGTGGTCGTGCGGTTCTGTCAGAGAGACCGGCGAAAATAGACCTTCATTTTCTCGATAGGTATGAAGAGCACCGCGAGTTCAGACGGCCAAAACCTAGAATAGAAAGCAACGGCAGTAGTGATTCACCACCTTTGGACCAAACACCAAGAGAACTGCTAGAGCGTTCACACGAGACGCTACGCAATTCTCTCGCGCAGGAGTTGCTTGACCGGGTGCGAAAGGCATCGCCGACATTCTTTGAGCAGCTTGTTGTTGATCTCCTCATCAAGATGGGCTACGGCGGCTCGCGACATGATGCGGGCGAGCGCATTGGCCGTTCAGGAGATGGCGGTGTTGATGGCGTGATCAAGGAGGACAAGCTAGGGCTTGATGTTATATATGTCCAAGCCAAACGCTGGCAGAACACAGTTGGGAGGCCGGACGTTCAGGCATTCGCTGGAAGCCTTGAAGGACATCGGGCCAAGAAGGGTGTGTTCATCACTACCTCGCGATTCTCTGATGACGCAAAGGAATATGTTTCCCGGATAGAAAAGCGAATCGTGTTGCTCGACGGGGAACAACTGAGTGGGTTGATGATCGATCACGACATTGGAGTCACTGTTGAGGACACTTATGTTATCCGCCGAATCGACTCTGACTACTTCGCTGAAGAATAACCACAATTGAGTTGACACTTGATCCGTGATGAAAAGGACTGATAAATCTCTCAACGTCATTGGTAAGCCATTTCGCAAAGTCGATGCCCGCGCCAAGTGTACGGGGCAGACGCTGTTTGCCGATGACATCGTGCTGCCGCGAATGCTCTACGCCAAGCTGCTGCGCTCGCCGGAGCCGCACGCGATTATTAAGAGCATTGATACGTCGAAGGCCGCCAGCTTGCCCGGCGTCCGCGCCGTGATGACGGGCAAGGACTTGCCGATCTCTTACGGCATCCTGCCCGTTAGCCAAGACGAGCACGCGCTGTGCATTGACCGCGTGCGCTTCATTGGCGATCCGGTCGCGGCCGTGGCGGCGATTGACGAAGACACGGCTTTCGAGGCGATGAATCTGATCGAGGTCGAGTATGAAAAGCTCCAAACGATCACGAGCATCGAAGAGGCCATCTTGATCGACGAGCCGCGCGTGCAGGATTACGGCGATGCCGGCAACGTCCACAAGAAAGTTCATCTTGAATTTGGCGAATTAGATGAAGGTTTCGCGGAAGCCGATTTGATTCGCGAAGACGTGTTCTTCTACGAAGGCAACACGCACTTGCCGATGGAGCAGCACGCCGCGCTGGCGCATTACGATCCAGACGGCAAGATCACGCTCTGGTCTTCGACGCAGACGCCGCACTACGTTCACCGCGCGCTCGCTAAAGTGTTGGGCTTGCCGGCCGCGCACATCCGCGTCATCGCGACGCCGAATGGCGGCGGCTTCGGGGGCAAAAGCGATCCGTTCAATCACGAAATCGTCGTCTGCAAGCTCTCGATGATGACGGGGCGGCCGGTGAAGATCACTTTGACGCGCGAGGAAGTTTTCTACTGTCACCGGGGTCGCCACCCGGTTCTGATGAAGAGCCGGATCGGTGTTAAAAAAGACGGAGCGATCACGGCGCTCGACTTCCAGTCGTTTCTCGACGGCGGCGCTTACGGCTCTTACGGCGTGGCCTCGACCTTCTACACCGGCGCGCTGCAAACCGTCACCTACGACATTCCGCGCTACCGCTTTCGCGGTTTGCGCGCCTTCACCAATAAGCCGCCGTGCGGCCCGAAGCGCGGGCACGGCACGCCGCAGCCGCGCTTCGGCCTCGAAGTGCAACTCGACAAGATCGCCGAGGAACTCAATCTCGATCCGGCGGAGATGCGCTTGAAACACCTCGTCAAGCCGAACACGGTGACGGCGAACTACCTGCGAGTCGGCAGCATGGGTTTAGGCAAGTGCATCGAGAAGATCGTCGAAGGCTCGGATTGGAAGAACAAGCATCGCCAACTGCCTTACGGCAAAGGCGTCGGCCTCGCCTGTAGCTCTTACCTCTGCGGCGCGGGGCTGCCGATCTACTGGAACAACATGCCGCACTCCGGCGTCCAACTCGGCCTTGACCGACAGGGCGGCGTCCGCGTCCAGTGCGGCTCGATTGACATCGGGCAAGGCTCTGATTCGGTGCTCGCCTATGTTGTTGCTGAAGTGCTCGGCATCGATCCGTTCGACATCCGCGTGCTGACCGCCGACACGGACTTAACGCCGGTTGATCTCGGCAGCTATTCGAGCCGCGTCACGCTGATGACCGGCAACGCCGCTATCCAAGCCGCCGAACGCGCCCGCGAATTACTCAGTATCGCCGTCGCCGAAAAGCTCACAGTGCCGGAAGCGAATCTCGCGTTCGCCGAGCGCCGCGTCTTCGACGTGGAGCGCCCGGAAGTGGGCGTCACGTTCGCCGAGGCCGTAGTGCTGGCCGAGACGAAGTACGGCACTATCGGCACGGTCGGCTCGTACTCGCCGCCGCGCTCGCCGGGCAAGTTCAAAGGCGCGGGCGTTGGTCCCTCGCCGGCTTACAGCTACTCGGCGGCGATTGCCGAAGTCGATGTCGATCTCGACACCGGCATCGTCAGCGTGGAGCGCATCTGGATCGGCCACGACATCGGCCAGTCAATCAACCCGATGCTCGTCATGGGACAGGTCGAAGGCAGCGTCTATATGGGACTCGGCGAGGCGCTGATGGAAGAGATGGTCTATCGCGCCAACCGCAACGTCGTCCACAAATTCCCCTCGATGCTCGAATACAAAAGCCCGACGACTTTGGAGATGTGCGACGTAAAAACTTATTTGATTGAAGATGCCGATCCGAACGGCCCTTTCGGCGCGAAAGAGGTCGGGCAAGGGCCGCTCTTGCCCGTCATGCCGGCCATTGCGAACGCGGTTTATGATGCGGTCGGCGTTCGCGTCGATGAAGTCCCCGTCACGCCGGAGAAAGTTCTGATGGCGCTCCGCGCCAAAGCGCAAGGCAAGCCGGCGCGCTTCGGCCCGAAAGGTGTGCCCG
>JACCRA010000704.1 GCA_013813825.1 Pyrinomonadaceae bacterium
AACGAGGCTCAACCGCTTCGACTTTCGCGATGATGGACATTGCATCGTCGAAACGTCCTTCAAAGATCGCTTTCTGCGCCACCGTGTAATAGACCGCAACGAGCACTTGGCGGCGCGTGTCGGCACCAGCGATTTTGCGCGCCGATGCTTCCAGCTTCTCCTGCGGCTCGCGGGACGCGGCGGCCAAGATCACGGAGGTTAAAACTTGATCCCGTTCGTCCGGATCAGTCGCGCGTTCGGCTCGTTCTAGTTCGCTCTCGTAACTGCGTGCATTTCGCTCATCCATGACGGAGGCTCTAAACAGCGGCCCGCTGCGGCCTCTTGTAGCGCGATACTGCGACTTCGGGCCAAGCACGGAATAAGCCATTGCCTTGAGCGCACCTACACGCTCAAGGTAGGCGGGCTGTCGTTCCGCGATGAGCGGTTCGATGGTGAGAAGGCCGGTCAGCACATCTTCCGGCTCAGAGACATAGCCGTTAAATTCGACGGTCTGGGTCTGCGCTCTGAGAATCTGCTCGGCGCGGCGGAGCAGCGTCTCCAAGTAAAGGTGCTGTAGTTCGGCGCTGGCGGCGAAATTCTCCGGCGCGCGATAGCCACCGGAGACGCGCACCTCGCCTTGATTGTTCAGCGCGAACGGGTAGATAAACAAAAACATCAAGCGGTCAATCCGTTCACCAGCATAAGCGGCGAGCGACTCTTTGTAGAACATCGTCGCCGCTTCTCTGTCCACGGCGGCGAGTTTGTAAAGAAAGTCCGGCAGTCGGTGCGGCAAAGGATAATTCAAACTGCCGCGCGCGACGATGTGCGCCGCCGACTTATCAACTTCTACCAGCGACTCCGCGAGGGCGATAATCTTCTCCGCTAAGTCGCGCCTATCGCTCCTGATTCCTTCAGGCTTCTCACCCCCGCGTCGCTCCTCTTCCAACACAAGGGCGGACAATCGCCGCGCCCACTCCGCGTCGCGCCCCCCGATGGCGCGCAGCACCACGAACCTCTGATCTGGCGGAGGTGAAACTATGAACTTCGGCACGTCCTTGCGAAACTCGTCGCCGCGCTCGCGGAAATGCTGCACGGCCAGAGTAAAGGCTTGGGTAAAGAGAGCGCGTGCCTCGTCCTGTGAGAACGGCCAGAGCAGATCGGCGGCGCGCGTCAGCGTGGAGATTTGCGCCACACGATTCTCGAACGACTTGGCCTCCATCGCCTGCTGCCGCACGAGCAGCAACGCGCGCTCGCGGTCGCAAACGGGCAGGGCAGTTTTCTGCTGCGGCGCGGCGTTAGCTGCCAAAGCGCAGAGCGTGATGAAGGCTAAGAGAGACGTGAAGAGGGGCGGGCGACGGTGAGAGGTGATCGGCATTTCGCCTCCGAAGTTTAATCAGAAAAGCCCACTGGATGAGTTTAACGCGAAGGGGCTGCGCCAATTTTGATGTGGCCGCGCGGCCTCGCTTGTCCTTCGCGTTGCGCGTCGTTTACAATCATCGTTTCCGCACTCCCGAATTTTCTCAACTGTACGCGCAGGGTCTCAATTTAGACAATGGCAATTGACCGGATTACGGTGCGCGGGGCGCGCCAGCACAACCTGAAAAACGTCAACGTCGAGATTCCGCGCGACCGTCTAACGGTCATCACCGGACTGTCCGGCTCCGGCAAATCTTCGCTCGCTTTCGACACGATTTACGCCGAAGGGCAACGCCGCTACGTCGAGTCGCTCTCGGCTTACGCGCGCCAGTTCCTCGATCAATTGGAGCGGCCGGATGTTGATTCAGTTGATGGTCTCTCGCCCGCGATCTCCATCGAACAGAAGACCGTCTCGCGTAGCCCGCGCTCGACCGTCGGCACGGTGACGGAAGTTTACGATTATCTGCGGCTGCTCTTCTCCTCCATCGGCCTGCCACATTGTCATCTTTGCGGCGCGGCGATCACGCGCCAGAGCGTCGAGCAGATCGTGCAGAGTGTGTTGGCGCTGCCCGAAGGCGAGCGCGTGATGATCCTCGCGCCCATCGTGCGCGGGCGCAAAGGCGAGTTTAAGAAGGAACTGGAGAAGCTCGCCAAAGACGGTTTCCTGCGCGCCCGTGTGGACGGCGAGTTGCTCTCGCTTGATGAAGAAATCCGGCTTGATAAAAGACGTAATCACACAATTGATGCCGTCGTTGATCGACTGCTGATCAAACAAGGGATTACTGAACGCCTATCAGAATCGGTGCGGACGGCGCTCAAGCTAACGGGCGGGGCGGTGCTCGTCTCAGTGATTGACGGCGAAGAGAAGCTCTACTCGGAGCGCATGGCCTGCGTCAATTGCGGTATCAACATCCCGCCTTTGGAGCCCCGCTCGTTCTCGTTCAACTCGGCTTACGGCGCGTGCAAGCGTTGTCATGGTCTCGGCACCGTGCTCGCAATCGATCCCGGCAAACTGATCGTCGATCCGCATGAACGCGCCGACAAGCAATCTTTCCTCGGCGCGGCGGATAAGCAAGGCTCGGCTTACTTGAAGAGCGCGCTGCTCGCCGTCGTCGAACACTTCGGGGCCAGCCCGGCCGTCCCGTTCTCCGCGCTGCCGAAAGCGGTGCGCGATGCTTTTTTCCACGGCGTCGAGGGCCAGATCACTTTCCGGCAAGGGCAGTACACGTACCAGAGCGACTGGCTCGGCGCTGTCCGCCACTTGCGCGAGCGGATGAACAACCCGCCGTCTGAGAAAGTGCGCGAGGCGCTCGAAGAATTGGTTTCACCCGTCGGGTGCCCCGAATGCAAAGGCCA
>JACCRA010000739.1 GCA_013813825.1 Pyrinomonadaceae bacterium
ATCAGCTATCAGACAATCGCCGATAGCCGATGGCTGATAGCTGACGGCTTCTTCAGTATTTCAAAACGCTGGCGTCGTCCACGTCGAGCGATTCGCGGTTGCGGAAGACGGTGATGATGATGCCGAGGCCGACCGCCGCTTCGGCCGCGGCGACGGTCATCACGATGAAGACGAAAAGCTGGCCGCTCACGTCGCGGAAGTAGCTGGAGAAGGCGACGAACGATAGGTTAACGGCGTTGAGCATCAGTTCGATGCACATGAACATCGAGATAGCGTTGCGCTTGATGATGACGCCCGCGACGCCGAGCGTGAAGAGCACGGCGGAGAGCGCCAAGTACCATGAAAGCTGTGGAGTCATCTCGTTTGTTCCTCGTCGCGGACTCGCGCCCGGGTATCGATGCCGATGACGCGCGCCGCCTCCGCCGTCGTGTCGGAGATGACGGGCGTGGCATCGCCGACGGCTCTTGGATCGGCGGTCTGCATCGTCAACACTTGCGAACCGGGGATGACGACATCAGTGGGTCGCACCGCCACGCGCCGCGCCAGCGTCATCGCGCCGACAATCGCCATCAGCAGTAGCACGGAAGTGATTTCAAACGGCAGCAGGTAAGAAGTGAATAAGCCCTGACCGATGGAGGCCGTCAGCCCGACGGCCGAAGCGTTATTGGCGGCGTTGGGATCAAGTGGCGTGAAAGAGGCGCTATGGACGAAGTACAAAACAAAGGCCGCTTCGGCGAAGAGGACGGCGGCCAGCAACGCCGCCGTCGGAATCAAAAACTTCAGCCGCAACGGTTGGCGCTCTTCCTCTTCGACGTTCAAGAGCATGATCACGAAGATGACGAGCACCATGATCGCGCCCGCGTAAACAATGACTTGGACGGCGGCGATGAACGGCGCGGCGAGCGTCAGATATAAACCGGCCAGCGCGATAAAGACGCCGACGAGCGAGATGGCGCTATAGAGCGGATTGCGCTGCACCACCATCGAGACGGCCGAGCCGACAGCCAGCCCCGCCAGCACCACGAAGGTTAAGAGCGGGACGTAGCCAGAGAGAGTTTGCAAAAAGTCGGACATCGTAGTTGCGCTTGAAATACTAAATCGAAAAGTCCGGCGCTTGAGTTGGTCAGAGCTTGGTTGTCTTCAGGTGCGAGTCTTCAAATCCAGCCCTGCCACATCGCGATGAATACGCCCGTCGCCGTCAGCACGACGTTCAGGATGGCGACCGGCAGCAGAAACTTCCAGCCGAAGTTCATCAACTGATCAAAGCGGAAGCGCGGGAGCGTGCCGCGTAGCCAAATGTACAAGAACAAGAAAAAGATCACTTTGCCGAGGAAGTAAAAGACGCCGAGGATGGGGAACGTCGCAACGCCGGGACCGTTCCACCCGCCGAGGAAAAGCGTTGTCGCCAACATCGAGACCGTAAACATGTTGACGTACTCGGCCATGAAGAACAGCGCGAACTTCAAAGCGCTGTACTCGGTGTGGAAGCCCGCGACCAACTCCGTCTCCGCCTCCGGCAAATCGAACGGCACGCGGTTCGTCTCCGCGATGGCGGAGATGAGATAAACGATAAATCCGAGCGGTTGATAGATGATGTTCCAATGCAGGCCGAACCAGCCTGATTGCTGCTCGACGATGTTGTAAAGATCGAGCGTGCCTGAGAGCAACACCACGCCGACCAGACTGAGGCCGAGCGACAGTTCGTAGGAAATCAACTGCGCCGACGCGCGCAGGCCGCCCATCAGACTGTACTTGTTGTTTGACGACCAACCCGCCAGCGCGATGCCGTACACGCCGATGGACGTGATCGCCAGCACGTACAAGAGCGCCACGTCGAACTGTGTGACAACCAATCTCACCGCGCCCAGCCCGGGCACATTTATCGTCGGCCCGAACGGATAGACAATAATCGTCATCAACGCCGCCGTGATCGCGATGATCGGCGCGAGAAAGTAAACAAACTTCGTCGATTTGTCGGGGACGATCTCTTCTTTGAGAATGAACTTCAGCAGATCGGCGAACGGCTGCAACAGCCCGAACGGTCCCACGCGGTTTGGCCCGATCCGCCCCTGAATGAAACCCAACACGCGCCGCTCGGCCAGCACCGTATAAGCCACGATCATCAGCACTACGACGAAAGCGACGTTGATGCCGATCAGTTGCGCCAATGCCTTTGCCGTCGTCGGCCCTACAAAGTTGTTAAGCCAGTCCATAGAATCAAATGATGAGTGATGAATGCGAAATGATGAATGTAAAGACGCCAGCCTATAGGTTTAATTTATCATTCATCATTTCTCTTCAGTCTCCGGCGGCAACCATGACGGTCGCGCGGCGGAGAGTCGAGTCAACTGAAATTTGATACAGCGGCGAGATGAGCACCGTCGGCGGCTTCGGGTTGCCGGCGTAGAGCAACGGAAATTGCGGCGTCTTGCCGGTCAGCGTGCCGGGCTTGAAAAGTTCGTGACCGACGGGCGGCGTCCGCGTCAGTTTTTCACGTGATTCATCGAACGCCTCGACGCGCTGTCGCAGTTCATCGAGGTGGGCCGAGAGATCGCGCCGCGCCGCAATGGCGTGCTTCGCTTGCGCGGGTTTGGACTCATCTTTCAACGCGGGATACCGCAGCCCGGCGTAGGCCGGCACGCGCTCGGCCAACTCCTTGAAGACCACGCTGGCGGACAGTTGGAAATTGAAATCAACACCTAATGCATGCGCCAGCATGGAGGTGATCATCCAATCCGGTTTCGACTGGTGAACAGGCGGAATCGATTGGCGCGTGCGTTGAACTAA
>JACCRA010000760.1 GCA_013813825.1 Pyrinomonadaceae bacterium
CACGAGGACGCAGCCTTTTAAGTAAGTTCTAAAAAGTCCGTTTACACCTATACTGTCATTGAGTAACCACCACAGACCGATGGTAAATCAATGACTCTCGTTATTCTGAACTGTCGGGAGCGGCGCGTGATCGAACAGTTGATAGTTTCTACATCCGAAGCCACAACGTTGCGCCGTGCCCAAGCCCTGCTGTGGCTCTCGCAAGGCGAAGCGGTCGCGGCGGTCGCCGCGCGGCTCCAAGTCACCCGCCAAGCTGTGTACAAGTGGGCGGCGCGGATCGACGAATGCAGCGCGAAAGAACTCGCCGCGCGACTTGCTGAGACACCGCGCACAGGTCGCCCCCGGACTTTGACAGGCATCATTGATCCGCTCATTGATGCGCTCAGCGAGACCGACCCGCGTGACCTCGATTACCGCTCGACCGTCTGGACGGCCTCGCTGCTGACACAGTACCTCGCCGACCATCACCAACTCGCGGTCTCGCGTCCTTCGGTGAGCCTTGCGCTGAGGCGCTTAGAGATTAGCTGGAAGCGCCCGCGCCACCAATTGAGTTTACGCGCTAAGTTCTGGCGGCAAGCCAAAGGGGCTGAAACGCGGGCTTTTTCTCAAAGCACGAACAGTGATCTTGATGCTCGACGAGATCATCATCTGTGAGACACCGCCGCTGTATAGTTGTTACGGTCGGCGCGGACAACAAGTATGTGTCCCCATCACAGGCAACCGTCGCAAGCGCATCCTGCACGGTGTCATCAACCTGGCGACCGGTGCGGTGCTGTTGCTCATCAGAGATGAGTGGGTGCAGGAAACACATCAATACTTCCTTCAGATGATCCGTGCTTACTGGCGTGGCTGGAACATCGTGCTCTTTGAAGATCGTGGCTCACCGGACACCGCCGCCGACAGCCTTGCGCTGGCGCAAGAGATTGGTATTGAAGTGCGCTTACTGCCGCGTGCGACGCCGGAACTCAACGCCATGGATCATCTTTGGCGCAGTGTCAAAGGACGCGCCTTAGCGGATCGCCCAACACTTTCAATAGACAAGTCAGCCGATGCCGCGTGCAAATACATCCTCGACATGAGTCGAGGCGAACGGTTGCGAAAAGCCGGAATACTCTCTGGAGACTTCTGGCTGACGAAGTGATTCAGTTGTCAACGAACTTTTTAGAACTTACTTAAATGGGAAGGCCGGGCGGAAGGGGGCGGAGGCCGTCACTGGTCCGGCGAATCTTTTTGCCGCCGCCGGCCTCAACTTGCTAAGATAAGCGTTGATTTGAAAGAGGTGGTCAGAATTTTGATTCAGTCAATCCCAGGCTGAAAGGTAAGTGATGGCTGGAGATGATGTGCAACGGACGGATCTGGCCGCGCGGCTTCCGTCGGCGCATGAGCAGCAGCGGCGACCGGCGCTGGTCTTCCTGCAAGGCGATTTGCTGGCGGCCCCGATCCCGCTCGACCGCGACGAGGTGACTCTCGGTCGCGCGCTTGAAGCCGATGTGCGCATCAACGACGCCCGCGCCTCGCGCCTCCACGCCCGCGTCTCGATTGAGCGCGACGACGCGACCGGCGCGGCGCGCTGTCGGATCACCGATCTCGGCTCAACCAACGGCACGCTGCTCAACGGCCGACCCGTCCGCGAGAGTTACCTGCAAGATGGCGACAAGCTAACCATTGGCGAGCACCTGCTCCGCTTCGAGCTACTCGACGACATCGATCAGGAATTCCAACGCCAGATTTATCGGCTGCTAGCGCATGACGAATTGACTGGATTATTAACTAGTAAATCCTTCTTCTCAGAACTGCGCCGCGAGGCCGAGCGCGCCGCCATCGAAAATCGCCCCTTCTGCGTTTTGATGATGGACCTCGATCACTTCAAACTGGTCAACGACACTTACGGCCACCTCGTCGGCAGCCAGACACTCGCGGAAGTCGGCGCGCTCATCACCCGCGCGTTGCGTGCCGGCGACGTGGCGGCGCGCTTCGGTGGCGAAGAGTTCGCCGCCTTCCTGCTCGACGCCGATTGCGCCCAAGCACTCATCGCCGCCGAGCGCGTCCGCACGATGATCGCCGCCCATCGCTTCGCCGCCACGCGTCACAGTTTGTCCGCGTCGGAAAAGCGCCGCACGCACCGCTTGACGATCAGCGTCGGCGTCGCTGTCTTCCCCGAAGACGCGCGCGATCCGATCAAACTCGTCGAACTGGCCGACACCGCGCTCTACCACGCCAAGCATTCCGGCCGCAACCGCGTCAGCTCCTTCTGCTCCGGCGAGGCCATCGCGCGCGAGTTGAAGCCGCGCCACGAAAGCAAGGAGTGACAGGCCGGAGCAAAAGTGAAGGCGCGCTGTTTTAACTTCCCCAACTGCTCTCACTATTAAGGTCTGACTGAGCTTTAGATTTTCTTTCCCCGGAATCTTTTTCTCTGTAATGGTGCGAGGCGCCCCATCCTGCTTGCCTCCAATTGATGCTCCCCGTGATTCTGAGAGCCGCGCCGTCGCACCGTCGCGTGAACGAGTGAGAATAAACGTGTCGAAACCAGTGATCGAACATGGCGTGCTACCTTCGCTCGTCGGGCTGATGTTGTGCTCGTGCGTGCTGCTGCTGACTGCTACCACCGCGATGGCGCAGGGTTCCGGCGCGCAGCCGGATCGGGCGGCGTCGGCTACTGCGGCGGTGCCGGCCGCTTCTCCGTTACCGTCGGCTGCGGAGATCAAGGCCACGGACCTCGCGATTACCGCCTTGAACTGACGCTTGATTCGACCGTCAAAGTCGTCAACTCGCGCGTCGTCAGCGGCGCGACGGGCAGGCAGTAGGGAAGGCAAAAGGCATCAGGCAAAGGGCAAGAGGCAAAGGTGGGAGACAGCAGATTTGTCGCCCGCTTGTGCCTTTCTGTTTTTGGGGCGGGAGATATTGTTGCAACTCAATTGAAATGTGCGCGTGTAAGTGTTGGAAAGGCCGGGAGTCGCAAGTTTTATAAGTTCAACGAGTCCCTCAGTTCGAGCCGGTTTTCACCTTATGCCTTGTACTCGCTGCCTTTTGCTTTTTGCCTTGACGAACAGTTATGCTTTGACCGTTCGGGAGGGACGTGATCCCAGACCGCAGTGCCGCACGGGTCTTCAATTCTGAGAATGACTGACTGAAGAGATAGTGATCGATCATCTTAACCTTTCCAGCAAGCCGTTTCGCAATCGCGTGTTGCCGTGGGCGGTGTCGTCCGTCGTCGTCGCCGTTTCATTGGTGGCGCTCGTCTTGATCGTCACTGAGGGGCGGCAGACGCGAACGCAGGCCGATGCTGTCGAGCGCGACTTACGGGGCCTCCGCGCCGAGGCGGCGGTGCTCAGACAACGCGCCGCGGAGGTGACACAATCGCTGACGCCCGAACAGCGGCTGACGCTCGACGCAGCGCACGACATCATCGACCGCAAAAAGTTTTCGTGGTCGCAGTTGCTCGCCAATCTGGAAGCGACGCTGCCGCCGGGCGTCCGCGTCGCGCGGATCGGCGTGCGAAACGTCGAGCAACGCGGCGGCTCTACTCGCGGCGAGTTGGAACTGACCGTCGTCGGGCGTGCGCCCGACGACATCACGCGGATGATGGCCGGGATGGCAAGCACCGGCGTCTTCTCGGCCAATTTGATCCGCGAAGGTCAGCACACTGAGCGCGGCGAGGGCGGCACGGAGGCGATGCTACGCGTTTTTTACACGCCGGGTGCCGGAACTATCTCGTTGCCGCCAGCCTACCGCAATCCGGGCATCGCGGAGGCTTCGGCGACGGCCACACCGGCAGCGGCAGCAAACTCGACGAAGACAGCGACAAGGGTGGAGGCGCGATGAAAAACAATACTCCAGCCAGAGCCGCTTCGCGGGACAGCCGCTCTGCTCGCGCCGACGCCTTGCGCGAGCGACTGAAAAACTTTCGCGCCGGGCAGCATACTTCCAAAATTGGATCAACCGAATTGCTCGCGCTCGCTGCCGCGTTCGTGCTGCTCGCGCTGACCGCCAGTGCTTACTTCTTCTACCTCGTGCCCGCCCGCACGCGCTTGCTGGCTTTGCAGAGCGAGCGCGCCGAGTTGCAAAGCGTCTTGCGCCGGGCGTCCGAAGGGGCCGATCAGGACGCCTCCACGCAGGCGACGGTCGGTGGGATTGTCGAGAGTCTGGAAAAATTTGAGACCGAGAAGCTCGAGGGGCGCGAGGAGGCCAGCACCGCCGTCATCGAAGAGTTGAACCGGAAGACCCGGCGGCACGGCCTGACTCGCGCGCAATTTTCTTTCACCTATCAGGACGAAAAGACTCCCGGTCAGTCGTCGCCTACGGCAACTGCGACGAGCGCGCGGCGACAAAACATTTTCCCCGGCATCGATATCAGCCTGACGGTCGATGGAGCCTATCCGAGCGTGCGCCGCTTCATCCGTGACATCGAGGCCAGCCAGCGGTTCATCGTGATTAACAACGTGCAGCTCGAAGGTGTCAACGATTCGGGTGCGCAACGCGGCGCACTCGTTAGTCTGCGGCTCGACATGTCGGCCTTCTTTCGCCGCGCGGGTATAACGCTAACACAACCGCCAACGGCCGGCGGCGCGGCGACACACTGAGCGCGCAAAGCGTGATTTACTTATGGGACTCTTTGACGGAAAAACTCCGGCCGAGCGCAACAAGACGATTGCCGCTCTCGTTCTCGGCGCTATCGCCGTGCTGTTTCTCGCGCGCCTGTTCCTCGGCGGCGATTCCGGCAAGAGCACGCAGCAGCGAGTGACTCCAACCAGTTCAACCCCTCTGCGGAACGGGGCCGCCACTGCGGGAATTAATAATCAGCCGCTGCCGCTCGAACTAAATGTGCCCCGGCCGTTGCCTGAATTCACTCAAGCCGCAGGAGTGAATGTGCCCGAAGCGAGCCGTAATATTTTCGCCTACTCCGTTGCACCGCAGCGCACGACGACGGCGGCCGTTGCGGTCACGCCGCCTGTCGCCGGAATGACTCCGCTGCCTACGCCTCCTCCTCCTCCTTTAATGTTGAGCGGCGTGTCGCCTGCCAACATCTTCGCGCGCGGCGGAGAGTTCAAGCTCGATGTGAGCGGCGACAAGTTCACTGCCGAGTCGCGCCTTTACATCGATAATCAGGAAGTGCCGACGAGCGTGCTCAGCGCGCAACAACTCTCGGCCACCGTGCCGGCTTCCTTGATCGCCGCGCCCGGCGCGCGTTCGGTCTTGGTGCGGACACCCGACGGCGTGCTCTACTCCAACACCGCGACGCTCAACGTCTCGCCGCCGCCGCCGCCGCCCTTCACTTACATCGGCCTGCTTGGCAACCCGCGTTACAGCGACAAAGCCATTCTCAAACCGCAACAGCAGAACACCGACCTCCTGACCGTGCAGCGCGGCGACGTGGTGGGAGGGCGCTATCGCGTTACCAGCATCTCGGAGCGCGCCGTCGATTTCACAGACACGCAACTGAGCATCAAGCACACGCTGCCTTTCGTCGATAAGAGTGCCGCTTCCGGCGGCAATTTCGGAAACCCTGTTGCCGCTCCCACTCGGACGCCCCTTAACGCGCCCCCGCCACCCGCCGACGACGATGACGACAAAGACGAACCATAAGGATCAATCTGGTACCGCGTGCCTCGCCGCCGCCGCCGCGCCATCTGCGTCCCACGCACGGTGGCGGGCGGGCGAGGATGGCTATACGCTCGTCGCGCTGCTTGCGGTAATGGCGATTCTCGCGCTCGCGATGACGGCCGCCGCGCCGAGCCTGCGCCAGCAGTCGCAGCGAATGCTTGAACAGGAAGCTATCTACCGTGGGCAGGAAGTGGCCGAAGCGATTGATCAGTACCGTCTCCTGACGCTCGGCAAACTCCCGACGAGCATGGACGATTTGACTAAGGGCGTGCAGGTGCCGGGGCGCATCAACAAAGTCTATCTGCTGCGTCCGAGCGCGACGCGCGATCCGCTGACGAA
>JACCRA010000761.1 GCA_013813825.1 Pyrinomonadaceae bacterium
TTGACGGCCTCGCCGCCGGTGCGCTTGGCGAGGTGCTGCGCGCTGCCCGCGATGCTCAAGCCGACCAGATTGCCGAGAGGCCGGACGATGGGCAGCAGGAACTTGAAACTCGTCTTCATGTCGGTAACGAGCGCGCTGAAGATGACGTTCGAGCGCAGCATCTTTGATTCGACGTAATCGCGCTCGGCGTAAAAGATCGGCACGATGCCGTCTGTCACCAGCACCACCGCAGCCTGCGAGTTGGGGCGCTCCTTGGCGACGAGCCGCGCCAAGTCTCTGGTGACGCCGGGCAGATCGGAAGCGCCGGTCACGTCCGCCGTCGTCGAGCCGTCCTTGTTGACGCGCTGCACCACCACCGTCCCGTCCGGCTTCAGGATGCGCGTGATCTTGTTGCCGTCCTTATCGACGATCTCTTCCACCTCATCGCCCTCGCCGCCTTCGCCGCCCGGCGTCTTGCCCACGTCTTCAAGCTGCGTCTTCATCTGTTCGGGGTTCTCCGCCGTCAGCGTCACCTGCGAGATGCCATCGTCGTCGCCGCCGACAGCGCCCGCCGCGACGAGTGTCGGGACGACTGAGAGCGCGGTGGCGAGTTGCGCGCGGCTGCGCGTGAAGCGGGCGAGCCACTCGCGTTTGCCGTCCACGCCGCCCGCGTTCAAGACGACGACGGCCACTTCGTCTTCCGGCCGCAGTTGCGACAGTTCGGCGGCCATCGCTTCGAGAATTTCCGTCCGCCGCAAGTAGCGCCCCGCGCCGTGTCTTTGCAGATCGAAAACCAACGTCAGCGCCAGCGGTCGGCGGCCCCGGTCGCCCTCGCGCGCGAAGTACGAGACTTCGCGCCGCCGGCCGTCGGCCAGCACTTCAAAATCTTCCGGCCGCAAATCCGTGACGGCCGACTTGGTGCGCTTGTCCTTCACCAGCGCGTCGAGGAAGACCACCCGCGTATTGACGCGCAGCACCTCGTCATCCGTGTTGGCTGCGACGTTCTTCGTCTCCTGCGCCCCCGCGACAAGCGCGGCGCAGCAGAGCATGAGGGTGCAATAGATAACAGACGATTTTCGGATCATAATTTTCATCTTGTTAAGGCGTGCGGAATACTTCAATCACTCCCGCAGGCAGTGACAGTGGGTTTAAGGAAACACAATTGAGCGTGATGACGCGGAGTCAATCACTGATGGCCTCTTAAATTTGAAATTGCAAATCTCAGATTTCAAATTTGTGATCTCAAATCTCCTGACTTCAAACCGTTGCCCCGCGCTTGGTGGCATGGCCGGAATGATCAGAGATTGTTTTCCGGCTCGGCCGTCGCCGCCTCGTCCGCGATAGCGCGGCTCTCGTTTTCGGGATCGCGCAGCAGCTTGAAAAACTCTTGCGGTTTCAAGTCAACCTGCACCACGACGGCGTCGCGCTGCTCGATGAAGACGACGAGGACTTTGAACTTGTCGCCGTCAGCCTTCGTGAAAGTGAACGTCTGCGCCTCGTCCTGCGTCAGCACGACGACGAGCGGCTGCCAGTCCGGCGCCAGCGTCTCGCGCAGACGCCGGTGGAGGGCAACAGCGCCGGCGGAGAAGTCTTCGTCCTCGAAGATCGCCAGTTTGAAATCGCCGAGCCGCAAGTAACGACGCGCCGTGGGCGAGATGATCTTGGCCGTCGTTTTCGCCGTCGCGATCCCCATCCGCGCCAGCGTCGGAATGCCGCGATGCTTCACGCCGTAGTGCGTCTCCAACAGTTTGACGACCGCGCCGAACTCCGGCTCTTTTTTCGACGCGACGACCGCCGCGTCAACGAACGGCGCGACGGCGACGGCGGAGGCGATCAGTAAGCAGGTCATAATTCTTCGCAAACTCATTGGTCCCCTCGCGTCTTACGGCTTCTTCGCCGGCTGGCTTTGCGGTTTCTTATCTTCGTCGTCATCACCCCGCCCGATGTTTAGTTCCGGGATGCCGAAGCGGCCTTCGAGACGGCTCAACTTGTCCATGTCGATGTTGCCGACGATGTTGACGAGCGTCAGGCGGCGCGGCTCGAAAGCCACCACCGCGAGACCGCCGATCTTCGCGTTGTCCGTCAACATGTGGACTTCCACCGTCCGGCCATCTTTTTTCCGAAAGACGTTGATGATCCGCACCCACGCGGGCGCGCTCAACTGCGTGCGGATGCTCGCGATGTCCGCTTCGCCGTACTCGCC
>JACCRA010000775.1 GCA_013813825.1 Pyrinomonadaceae bacterium
TGGACCGAAGGGCGCAACATCGAAGCCTTTCTCGATCTCGTTGCTTCCAATAGCATCGGCGTCGAACGACTCGTCACGCACCGCTTTCCGATTGAGGAAGGCGAGCAGGCGTATCGACTGATCTCCGGCGAGACGAATGAGCCGTACCTCGGCGTGTTGCTCACATACCTGCATGAGGGACGGGAACTTGAGCGACGAATCGTTCTGCGCCCTGAAGCGGAAAAAAGCGGAGCAGCGAGCGGAACTCACAGCGTCCGGCTCGGTTTGATCGGCGCGGGTGGCTACGCGCGCAAAATGTTGTTGCCGCACTTGCAAGAGGCCGGCGTCGAGTTTCAAGCAATCGCCACCGCTTCCGGCGTGTCGGCGTTGGAGATTGGTGAAAAGTACAAATTCAAGTATTGCGTCTCAGGCGCGGAAGAAGTGCTCAATGACCCGGCGGTCAATCTGGTCGTTATCGCGACGCGCCACGATAGCCACGCGCATTTGGCGCAGGCGGCGCTCGAAGCCCGCCGTCACGTCTTCGTCGAAAAGCCGCTGGCCTTGTCCGAAGAAGAGTTGGAGGGCGTCATCGCCGCCGCTTGCGCCAATCCTGACGCTCGTTTAATGGTCGGCTTCAACCGCCGCTTCGCACCGCTCGCACGCGCGGCCAAAGATTTCTTTGAAGGGCGGACCGGCGCGCCGCTCTCCATCCTCTATCGCGTCAACGCCGGGCGCGTGCCGCACGGTCACTGGACGCAGGACGCGCGCACGGGCGGCGGTCGCATCGTCGGCGAGGTCTGCCATTTCATCGACTTGATGCAATACCTCACGGACGCGCCGCCGACGCGCGTCCATGCCGAAGCCGTCGCCGGTCGCGACGAACAAGGAGTTGAAGAGGACTCGGTGCTGATCACCCTGCGCTTCGCCGACGGCTCCAACGGAGCAATCGCTTATCTGGCGGAAGGCGACAACTCGCTGCCGAAAGAGCGCGTTGAGATTTTCGGGGCGGGGCGCGTCTTCGTCATCGACGATTTCCGCAGCGCCACATCGCACCGCAATCAGCGCGCGGAGACGAGCAAACTGCGCCGGCAGGACAAAGGACAGGCCGCGCAGATGAGCGCCGTCTGCCGGATGGTTAAAGAAGGAACGCCCGCGCCCATCCCCCTCGCCGAACTGGCCGCGACCACGCGCGCCACTTTTCGCATCCTCGCGTCGCTTCGCACCGGGCAGGCTGTGAACGTCTAACATTAAGTTAGGTGGCTTAATTGCATTGCTCCGGCAGAGCGATGCTTATCTCAGGAACCTTGCGAGGAGTGTTTTGAATGTTCGCTGGTCTCCCAAAGTCTGAAAGAGGTCGCGTCTTCGACATCCCGGCCTACGTGGGTCGCTTAATGCGTGCGGGGAATGTGAACGCCTTCTTGTCCATCTGCATTGCTCACTCCGATGACTTCTTGCAGTTGACGGGGGACGAGAGGGGTGTCCAGTTGGACTTCCCGATGGTCAACCCTAGACAGCGGAACTTCGAGAAGAAAATCCGGGAAGTTGCGTTGCGCGGGCGTCTGGAGGTAGTTGAGAACTATGGCAGCGACGAGGCGCGCTTTCTGGACGTGAATGTAAATGGTGAGCCGCGGGAGGTGGCAGCCATCTGCTCAAAGGTGTTGCGCGAAGTGTTCAGTGTGTCGGGTGATGCGGAGTTAATCTTTCAACACGTCGGCCTCGCTCCCGACCGCGCCACCTAATCATGCAATCCGGTATTAACACGTTTGCGCCCGCACCGAATGTCCAACGCTGAAAGGAAAAAGCTCAATGCCAATTAAATTGTCTTGCCTCGCCGCGCTTGCTTTCGTTGTCGCGTTAATCGGCACTCCCAACTCAAACAGTCGCGGTCAGACAAAGCGGAAGGCCGCGGCGAGCGTCGGCGCGCAAACTGTCGTTTTCGTGGTGGAAAAATGGGAGGGCGGCGAGGCGCAGATCGATCCCGTCGTCGTCGTGCGCGACGGACGTTTGACGCCGCCGCCTGAAGGTCTCGATGGCGACGAGAAGACGACAAGTTCGCCGTCGAGCAAGTTCATCGCGGAGTTTTACCGTCCCGGCCGGCAATATCGCTTGCTGTTCGGCGGCGCGGAAGTTGGCGCGGTGGAAGTCGTGCGCGAGATCGAGCCGGCCTGTGTCACGATTACGGCGAGCGTCAGCGTACAGGGGCCTGTTAAATTGGGCGGCGAGGTGCGTGCGCTGGCGACCGACTCGCAGACTCTCGGCAAACTCGCGCACGACCGCCGTGCGCCGACGGAGGCGGAACGCGTCGCCGCGCTGGCGCTCGCCCGCACGGCTTACGGGCAGAAGCGCGTGCCCGGCACGCTCGTGCAGAAGCTGAAGACGATTAACCTGACAGCCATCGATCTCGACCGCGACGGCAAGACAGAACTGATCGGCAGCTTCGAGATCGAGGGGCGAGACTTCGCGCATCACGCGCTCTTGATGATCGCCGAACTGAAAGGCGACAGCTATCAGTCCGCAATGACGTGGTATCACTTGGGAGTCGAAAGCAGCGCTCAAAGCCGGCGATTGATTGACGTGCTTGACTTGAATAATGACGGCACGGCGGAAGTGATCGCGATGGGCGGCTATTACGAGAGCCACGATTATCTGATCTACCAAAAGCTGCGCGGTAAATGGCAAAGCGTCTATCAGGGCGGCGGTGGCGGTTGTTGAAATGAAAGCGCAAACGCAATTTTTCGAGTCGCCTTTGTTTGTGTTGCGTTCGTGATCACGTCACCGCCTGTCGGTTTTGCTGAGTGTTTTTAGCCGCGCGAACATCCGTCTTGCAATCTCAAACGCGGGTGCTATAATCCGCCGCGTTCATTTGCACAGCCACACGCCGAAGGTTGCCGGATCAGAAGGTCGCGCATGAACATTCACCCCCACACGGTTACGCTTCAGCCTCTTACATAAAAGTTGTTGCCACCAGCGCAGGATGTCGTCAGAGAAGGCTAAGAATCATCCATTGTTTGCCGTGCCCGAAAAAGATTCGGCGCGCGTCGAGGAAACGCCGCTGTTCGATCAAGCGCCGGCGACGGCGGCGGAAGAGGCAGCAGGAAAAGCGGTAGCGTGTCCGCGTTGCTTCGGCTCGGGGATGGAAGTCGTCGCCGGCAAGGGCGCGCGGCGCTGCCCCTGCCGCGATCACAACGTCACCGGCAAATCGCTTGATCGGACGCGCGTCCCGCGCCGCTACGAAGCCTGCGCTTTGCACAACTACTATCCGGCGCAAGGCAACGGCTCGCAACTCAAAGCCTTTAACTACGCCTTCCGCCTCGTCCGTGAATATCCGGCGGTGGAGCGCGGCTTGCTCTTGATGGGCACGGTCGGCGTCGGCAAGACGCACCTCTCGGTGGCGATCCTGCGCGGGCTGTCAGAGAAAGGCGTACCGTGTTTGTTCTACGAATTCGGCTCGCTCTTGAAAGAGATTCAGGACTCGTATAATCCGATCTCGAAGACTTCGGAACTGGGTGTGCTCGCGCCCGTCTATCAGGCCGAAATATTGGTGCTCGACGAACTCGGCGCGTCGAAGCCGACTGATTGGGTTAAGGATACGATGATGAACATCATCGGCACGCGCTACAACGACAAGAAGCTCACGATCTTCACTACCAACTACCTTGATGCACGCCGCGCGCCGACTGAAGAGACGCTCGAAGATCGCGTCGGCGTCCGCCTCCGCTCCCGCCTCTACGAAATGTGCAAGACTGTCCACATCGAAGGCGACGACTACCGCCGCAAACTCGACACACAACAAATCTGATCCTTTCGACCCCATTCAAAATGTAGAGGCTGCGGCTTGACCCAGCACAGATCGGCGCTCTGGCCGATCTCCTGACGTTGAATAACTGTTACGTCAAATATCGCGCTTTCGCGCGATGGGGCTGGGACAAGCCACAGCCCCTACGACTGATTTAACGTCGGGGGGCTTGATTGAGCTTGGCGATATAGCCGGGGCGTGTGCGGACAGTCGCGTTTTTGCGGGTAGTCTGGACTTTGATTTTGCGATAGCCGCCGTTGGTGATGGGGTTGGTGGGGTAGTAGCCGACGGAGTATTGCGTCCGCAGTTCGGCGGCGATCTCTTGGAAGGCGGTCGGTAAAAATTTGAGCGCGTCGGCGCGGGTCAGCTTGCCGCCGGATTTGAAGGCCAAGTCGTTCAGATACCCGTCGGCGGTTTTGTAGAGCGTATCGAGCAGCATCCCGATTGAGTCGTCGCCGCGCGGCGACTGGCGTGGCGGTTGTTCATCGTCTCTCGACGGATCGTCGCGCCGGTCAGGAGCGCGGCGGCGCGGATCGTTCGGCTCGTCGCGGCGCGTGCGGGGCATCCCGACGGGGCCGGGGAATGGTATCCCGCCGATGCCGCCCTGCCCGCCGGGTAATGGAAGCGAGCCACCGGGGAATGTCGTGCCCGTCGTGCCGCGTGGCGGCGAACCGTTGCCGCCTGAACCACCACCATTATCATCTCTGCCGCTGATGATCGTGCCGAGATCGGTGCCGCCGCCACCCTCCGCCTGCCGGCGCGCCAGTTCTTCGGTCTCGGCGCGCGTGTCGTAGCGAATCGGATAAACAATAACGCCCGACTCTTCGAGAGTGCGGATGTTGTGGTAATACCGGAAATTGTCGCT